>NZ_JBPYDC010000001.1:0-284788 GCF_051847575.1 Psychrobacter sp. 1U2 | reverse complement strand
TTCTTAGTCATGGTAAACTCCTCATCGAGTCGTTAGTTTACCAAGTTTAGGTGTACGGTTTCTTCAGCATAGCTCATCATAATCTAGCCTTATACACTATATGAATAATAGCATTCAGAGCCTTTCGACTTATCAAAATAAAATAGACCTATAGTAGGTCTACATATTATTAATATTTTGAACACTAGGATATTGAGGTGTATGCTACTTAGCAATCAATAATCCTACAGTAACTTCAAAACAATACTCATCTTTGTTAGTGATATTGACCGTCCCTTTATGAGCATTAGCAATAGCCTGAACGATAGATAAACCCAAACCTGATCCTGAATGGTGCTGGCTAGTTTTATCATGACGATAAAAGCGCTCAAACAATCGATCTGCTTCGCTTTGGTTTAGAGGTTTTTCTAGAAGGTTAGTAAAAGTTATCTCTAGCCAAGATTGCTTCGCGGTTTGAGTGTTACTTTGATCGTCTTCAAGCATCTTATAATTATTAACGGAAGTATTTGGAGTGTTGACAGTGGCTGATATTGTGACGACGCTATTACTAGCGGCGTAGTAGATCGCGTTTGATAGCAGATTAGCAAATAGCCTTTGTAATAAACCTTCATCGCCTAATACTGCCTTAAAATCTCCTAATTTTACAAAAGTTATTTTACGATCCTCGGCAATCATTTCAAAGTAATCTAACAGCTTATTGATTAGGACCTCAGTATCTACAGTAGTCACTTGCGAATCACTCAGTCCTTTTTGGGTTTTTGCTAGCAGTAGCATGTTGTTAATCATCGCCGATAATTGCTCTAAGGTGTCATGTTGCTGATGTAATTGTTCGACATATTCCTCTTCCTCTCTAGGCTTATTTAACATGACTTGCGTTTGCGTAATTAGCGTCGCTATTGGCGTGCGTAGCTCATGCGCGATATTGTCTGAAAATCGCGACAACGACTCAAAATTGCTTTCAAGCTTAGCCATCATCGAGTTATAGGATTCTGCTAAAGGTCTTAGCTCTAATGGCATATCACTAACTATTACTCTTTCGCTCAATCTTTCAGGATGAATACCTTTCATCCTTTGCACGATAGTGGATAAAGGGGCAAAACCCCAATACACGCTTAAGGCTGCTATTGAAACCAACAGTAGTGTGATGGCAAATAGGATCAGACTAAGTTGACGGTTAAACTGTAATAAATACTGATGATGCACGTCAATGGGTAAGGCGATAAGGGCAAGCATGTCATCGTCTCCAATAACCATAGCTCGATAACGTCTGTCTTTAATATTTATTACAAACTGTCTGTCATCATGATTTTGCTGTAATGATAATAGGTTAAAGTCGGCACTTAATTCATTAGCAAAGTTTTTGGGAGTACTAGATAGCAATCGCCCCTCTTTATCAGCAATGATAGTTTTTAGATCGTAATCTAGCGCTGATGAATGCAGGTGATCATCATTTTCTGTGGCTATTGTAGGAAGTAGATTTGAAGAAGCTTTCGAGCTTAGCGGTTGTTGAGTGTTTGATGGACTTTGAGGCTTAGGTAGTGTCTGAGAGGCTATTTGGTTATCCGCCTCTGTTACGCGCTTACGTAGATTAAAGGCTGCGTGGGTAATGATTTCAGCATCCATTTGCTCAAAATGGCCTTTAACAGAGTGCTGTACCCAGATATAGACTATCAACTGCGATAAAACGACAAATATCGTCAATAAAAACACAGTTCGCCATAGTAAGGGTAAGCGTCGATTGTCCAATCTATTTATCATATTGGCTATCTTCCGTTTCGCTGGCAGCTTTATTACTAGCTGAAACGTTGACAGCATCTAATCGGTAGCCCATGCCACGCACAGTATGAATTAGCTTGGTATCAAACTCATCGTCTATTTTTATACGCAGACGTCTTATTGCCACATCAATCACATTAGTATCGTTATCAAAGTTCATATCCCATACTTGTGAAGCAATGATTGAGCGTGGTAATACTTCACCGCGGCGCTCTAATAGAAACTGTAATAGGGAGAACTCTTTTGCGGTTAGTTTAATGGGCGTGTCTCCTCTATGTACAGTGCGCTTGGCAATGTCCATTTTGAGATCCGCTATTTGCATGAGCGTACTTTTATAGTCGGCTTGATTGGCGCGTCGTAATAAGCTTTTTATCCTGACTATTAACTCTGCAAAGGCAAAAGGTTTGGTCAGATAATCATCACCGCCAATCTCAATCCCCTTGATTTTGTCATCTAAATCATCTTTTGCGGTTAGAAATAACACTGGCGTATGCTTGCCAGCCGCTCGGTAATTACGTACTAGCTCAAAACCGCTAACATCAGGCAGCATAACATCCATGAGTATCACGCTAAACTCTTCAGTCATCATAGCATGGTAGCCATCTAAACCTGTCAGCTGATGATCAACAATGAAGCCTGCTTCACTTAAGCCTTTTTTTACATATTCGCCGAGTTTTAATTCATCTTCTACTAGTAGTACTTTCATAGTAATCCTTCAATATAATTATGATTTTATAATACCCAAATCAATATAAATGACAAAACGGACTGGTATCTGACAAAGATGTCATGCGCTCGTCATCAAATGGTCAGTCTTCGTTTGTTAATCTATACCTATAGTACATAGCGGCTCATTCTTGATACGAGTAGCTACTATGAATTATTACTACAGGTAATTAGTTTCAATATTTAATAATTTATTAAGGATGTTATATGAAAAGCTATCGTTCATTCAAAAAAGTGGTGCTGCTATCCGCTTCGATGCTTATCGGTATATCAGCAGCTAATGCGCATACTACCAATCTAAGCACTTCAACTATCGATAATTGCGATAACTTAACTACGTTTGCCAGAAATCTAGATCACAATAACGCGCAGATGTCTGATGCTCAAATGAAAAGCTATGTTGATGCACGAGTCGCTTGCCAAGTTCAGCATCAAGATCAACATCTGCAGTCTGAAAAGTATTTTATAAAAAAATATGGTAGCGATCGTGATAGAAATGCTGATGCCATACTAAATGAATACGTGCAGCATTAAAATATAAAAGTAGCAAGATGACAATATTGTCATCTTGCTGTCATCTCTCTGTCAGAATCAATAAGTTATGCTTTAGACTGAATTAATATCCTAAAGCTTTATGTACCCTCAACTAAATCAATTAAGGATTAACCATGTCACTCTTTAAATCAAAGTCTTTACCTAAAGCAATCGTAGCCACTGCCGTCGCTCTAGTCGTTTCAACCTCAGCTCTAGCACATGATCCTAAAATGCATGCTGAAAAAGATCAAATGAACTGTGAAAAAATGCAAAAGCATATGGATATGATGGGAAAAATGGATCATAGCAAGATGGACATGAGCGATCCTGCCATGAAAGCGATGATGGCTAACATGGGTAAAATGAAGCAAATGTACCAAAAACACTGCGTTACTAACGACAGTAAATCTTAAAAATTTTAGCTCTGTTAAATAGCAGTCAACACTTAACGGAAATAAATTTTTAGGAAAACATATGAAGTTTTTACTAGGAGTACTTTTCACTGTCGTGGTCGCTATTGTTGGTGTCTTTACTGTGGTTATGAGTGGTGTCATTAATATTGGCGCTGATCAAGGACATAGTCCATTGGTTTATAATTTCTTGGAGACGGCTCGCACCCGTTCAATAGCCTACGCTAGCAAGGACATTATTGTTCCAGATTTAGAAAAAGTAGAGATGATTAGCTCAGGCGGTGCCGATTACAAAGATATGTGCGCAGGCTGCCATTTGTCTCCTGGGGTAGAGAGCACTGATTTTAGTGAGAGCCTATACCCTAAGCCACCTAATTTCACTAATGCGCAAGTAGTTGATCGTTATAAAACGGATGCAGGAGCTCAGCAAAGTTTTTGGGCGATTAAGCACGGTATTATGGCATCAGGCATGCCAGCATGGGGTGCTTCTCATGACGACGATAGAATGTGGGCAATGGTCGCTTTTATTAGATCACTACCTGAGTTAAATGAGAATCAGTATACCATGCTAACCACTAGACTGGATGATGACATGATGGATATGTCACTGAATAGCGACATGATGGATATGTCAGAAGGTGGAGCTGGAATGCAGCATTAATTCTTCCATATTCCTTTATAAAAGCGCAGTGCTAAATAGTGCTGCCTTTTGGGATTTAAACTTTGCCTATACTACACTTAGTTATAGGGTATAAATCTTTAGAAGGTTCAACAGATAAGCAGACGCTTAGGAGTAAGTTATGAGACGCTATATAAATATAATGGGCAATGGACATAAAAAGGTATCAGCTTCTGCTCTTTTACTAGTAGCAACGTCAACAGTAATGGCTTGTAGTCAGCCCGATACTAGTGTTTCAAATTCTACTCAAACTGAGCCAACGCTTGCCACCAAAAGTGCTCAAATAGAGCAACCACAACCGCAAATGATGTCTGTCAGTGCTAATTCAGGTACTGGGTCGACAATTCTACAAAACGTCTCGGCTACAGTTTACAAAGATGCTAATTGTGGCTGCTGCAAAGAATGGGTAGGCTATGCCGAAGGTCATGGTCTAAGCGCAACTGCGCAAGACGTTACAGATTTATCTTTATTTAAAGAGCGTTACGGTGTCCCGCAGCAAATGCGCTCTTGTCATACCACCGTCACTACTAATGGTTATGTTTTTGAAGGTCACGTTCCTGCCAAATACATGGCACAGTTTCTAGCCAATCCGCCAACTGATTCCATCGGTCTTGCGGTACCGAGTATGCCAGTTGGTAGTCCGGGCATGGAATATCAAGATAAATTTATGCCCTATAAAGTCATGCAATTGAACAAGGATGGCAGCACTCAAGTGTATGCGGCTATTGAGTCGCCAGCGCAGCAGATGTAGTTCTATTAATAAGTTATCAGATATATAAGTTCAACTCTCATTTCATGGATTAACTTAGGTCAATATTATGAATAAAAACAGATTTAACCGCAGGCGTTTTTTGACAGGGTCATCCACCTTGCTCGGCGCGTCGATGCTATCCACACTACCGACGATGGCTAATAGTGCTTTAACTAAAAGCCAAAATGTCGTAGTCAATAGTGATAGAGCCGATCACATTGTACCTATACTAACGGGTAATGAATTTGATCTTTATGTCAGTGAGAAGATGATAACGGTCAACGGCAAGTCAAGCATGGCAACGCTGATAAATGACTCACTGCCTGCGCCAACGCTTAAGATGCAAGAAGGCGATACGGTCACCATTCGAGTCCATAATCAGCTGAATGAGTCGACCTCTATTCACTGGCATGGCCTCTTAGTGCCGTTTGAGATGGATGGCGTACCGGGTATCAGCTTTGATGGTATTCCTGCGGGTAGCACCTTCACGTACAAATTTAAACTGACACAGTCAGGCACTTATTGGTATCACTCGCATACTGGCTTCCAAGAGCAGACCGGTATGCGCGGGGCTATTGTGATTGAACCTAAAGGGCGCGAACGCTATCCTATCGAGGAAGACCATGTCATTTTGCTCAGTGATTGGACGCACCGTGACCCGCACAACTTGGTTAAACTATTAAAGCAACGCGCAGACTTTGATAATTATCATTTACCAGATTTTAAAAAGCTACTGTCCGATATTGCCGCAACAGATCTAAAAGCTGCTTTTGATAAGCGCAAAATGTGGAATCAGATGCGGATGATGCCGACAGACTTTACTGATCTGTCTGGTGAAAAAACCTTTACCTATCTGATGAATGGTAAAACCACAGCGGCTAACTGGACGCAACTTGTCAAGGCTGGACAGCCTGTCAAACTACGTTTTATTAATGGTTCAGCGCAGACGATATTTGATGTACGCATCCCCGGCCTAAAAATGAAAGTCGTCGCGACGGATGGGATTGATGTCAGTCCCGTCGATATCGATGATTTCCGTATTGGGGTGGCCGAGACTTATGATGTCATCGTGACGCCCACTAAAGACGCGCATACCATATTTGCTCAAAACATAGATCGGTCAGGCTATGTTGCGACAACGCTTGCTACCAAAAAAGGTGCTCGTCCTGCGATACCTGCTATGGACAAAATCGAATGGCTGACGATGGCCGACATGATGGGCGCCATGGGATCGAATGGCTATAACGCTAAACATGCCAAAACAGAATATGACTTTAAGTCCGATATGCGCGTTGATAGTCCGCGTATGAACCTTGATGACCCTGGTATTAATCTACGTAACATTGATAGAAAGGTTTTGAATTATAGTCAGTTGCGCTCTGTCGGCGATGAGATAATGGCAGAGCAGCGCAAACCCACCAGAGAGATTGAAATACATCTGACGGGAAACATGGAGCGCTATATTTGGGCTCTAGACGGGGTTATGTTCAAAGATGCCGCACCGGTCAATATTAAGCCCAACGAGCGCGTACGTATTACCTTAGTCAATGACACCATGATGAATCATCCCATGCATTTGCATGGTATGTGGAGCGATCTGCGGATGCCTTCAGGTGAGTTTCAAGTACGTAAGCATACGATAATGGTACAGCCTGCACAAAAGATAAGCTTTGATGTCACCGGAGAAGCTGGCAGATGGGCATGGCATTGCCACTTGCTCTATCACATGGAAGCAGGGATGTTTAGAGAAGTTGCCGTTGTTTAATAAACCTTCGAATATGAGCCTTATTATGAAAATATATAAAGTAGGTCTACCGTTTATTGGCATGTCATCTTTGATGCTACTAATGTCACCTTTAGCAAACGCTGCTGAGATGTCGAACATGGATCATGGCAGTATGGACATGTCTGGTATGGATATGTCAGATATGGATCACAGCAGCATGGATATGTCGGGCAATATGTCAGATATGGACCATAGTGGCATGGATATGTCAGGCGATATGTCGGATATGGATCATAGTGGTATGGATATGTCAGGCGATATGTCGGATATGGATCACAGTGGTATGGATATGTCAGGTGACATGTCAGATATGGATCATAGTGGCATGGATATGTCGGGCGATATGTCAGGTATGGATCATAGTGGCATGGATATGTCGGGCATGGATCATGGCAGTATGGACATGTCAGGAATGCAAGGTGGCGAAGCACCAGCCGATGCTCGAAGCCCTGACTACTCGAACGGTGTTCCCTATGGTCGCTTTGGTAAGCCTGTGATGATGGGTAGCTTACCGTTATGGGGCGTATCAGTAGACGATTTGGGCTATCAATTTGACGATGATCAAATCAATTATGAGTTTGATACGTGGTACGGTACAGACAGCAACCGCGTAACGCTACGTAGCGAAGGTAGTATCCAAACTAAAGATGATAAAGAAATTGATAGCTTAACCTCACTATCTTACTGGAAGCCACTTAGTATTTTTTGGAATGGGGAAGCCGGTGTTGCTTATGATACCGAAAATGATAAATCTGCCGTGATGGCTGGTATTGCAGGCACTGCACCTTACTTCATCGAAACCGATGCTAGAGCTTATTTATATACTGATGGGCAAGTTCGTCTAGATCTAGGTGCGGAGTATGAGTGGCGCTTAGATCAACATTGGGTAGTGATTCCAGAAGTAGAGCTGACGGCATTTAGCAAAGATGATACAGATAACCATATTACTAAAGGCTTTAATGAGTTTGGGGCTGACGTTAGGCTTACTTACGAGATGTTAAGTCGTCAGCTCGCGCCTTATGTGGGTATCAGCTATGAGACCGCTTTAGGCAACGCAAGAGATTTGCGACGTCAAGAAGACGAAGCTGTTGATTCTAGTAGCGTTACAGCTGGTGTGAAATTTTGGTTCTAGTGTTAACCATGTAAGTAACAACAGTTTATAACACTAGCTCTAAAAAAAGGCACCTCTTTATTAGACCTCTTGCAAAAGTCATAGTTTAAGCTCGGAATTAATGATACCAGCAAATAGCTTCATTCTAAGATCGTAGCGCTGACGACGGTTGCGATATTTATGAGCCACGATTTTAAACAACTTGATTAAGCCTATTTTGTGCTCAACCACAATACGGAACTTTGCCAGATAGTGATTGGCCTGTTTGCATATCTCCAATAACTGACCACCACGAGGTTTCTTAAATGGTGTGAAAGTTTGCTTATGTAGATTTGCTATACCCTGATAACCACTGTCTGCTAGATAGTTAGTATTCTCAGGCAACCAATCAGGACAAGTATCTTTATACAGCTTAAAATCGTGGATTGACCCTTTACAGGTTTGCACATCGAGTATCAAACCAGTTTGCCAATGAACGATAACCTGCGCTTTTAAGGTGTGTTGTTTTTTCTTACCGCTGTAGTAGTCTCTTTGGTTTTTTTTGGACGCTCAATAGGGGTTTCGGTGGCATCGACAATGACGACTGACCAATTGATGTTCTCATCGACACGACTAGGCAGCTTTTTGGGCAATTCAAACTTACCTGAATCGATAAGTACGTCTTCTACTTTACGAATGATACGGCTAGCAGAAGACTCATGAATACCAAAGTCCATACTGATATGATAAAGCGTGCGGTATTCACGCCAATAAGTCAGGGCCAGTAATATTTGAGCCTCAATACTAAGCACGCTTGGTCTACCTGATTTGGTCTTAGATGCTTCATGCTCTTGCATGGCCTCAAGCATGTTATAAAAGGTGGCTTTATGAATGCCAGTGTAGCGTTTAAAACCAGCGTCACTTTGTTTGAGTAGCTTATCTATGTTTGGCATATCTATTAAGTAAGTAGAGTTCAATAATATACGTTGTGTCTTATAATTACTTTTGCAAGAGGTCTATTTAGGTGCCTTTTTACTAAATTAAGGACAAGAATATGAATAACCATATGGATAATAAACAGAAGCAAATGAACCCTTATGTAAAGTTCACAATCATGATTTTAACATCGACAGTCGTGATGTTTATCATGATGTATTTTAATACTTATCAATGGGATCACGTTTATTTTAGCGAAACCAGAGCTTATATGGCGTTATATATGGGCGCTATGATGGCTATTATTATGCTCGCCTTTATGACCAATATGTATAAAAAGACTAAGGTCAATCTAATGGTTTATGGGATTAGTGTCGTGCTATTTGCCTTTGGTTTATGGGGCGTTAGATCACAACAAACGGTCGATCAAGTGGATTGGATGCAGGCGATGATACCGCATCACTCGATTGCTATTTTGACCAGTTCGCGTGCTGATATCGAAGATCCACGTGTACGTCAGCTTGCTGATGACATTATCGAAGCACAAAAGCGTGAAATCGGTGAGATGCAAGCACTTATTGATGAGTTGGAATAATATATTATGATACCAATAAGTAAGCTCTTCTTTAAAAACTATTTACTATATCGCGTCTTTTAATTCTAACTATACCTACTCCTTACTTCAAAAATAACCTGTAAAACTGAAGTTCTACGAAGAAATAGATTAAGGTCGAATAAGTATGAAGCAAGATAGAACGACTCGCTATCAGAAGGATAGTTTGACATTATCAGGAACAGTTATGCTAGGTACCGGTGTCATGATCGGTGCTGGTATTTTCGCTCTGACCGGTCAGATGGCTCAGATGACGGGTTCGCTTTTCCCACTTGCTTTTCTAGCCGCCGCAATCGTTGTTTCTTTTAGTGCCTATTCTTATATCAAAATCTCTAACGCTTACCCGTCGGCTGGCGGTGTTGCAATGTACCTGCATCAGGCATACGGAGATCGTTTACCGACTGGATTTAATGCCCTGCTGATGTATTTCTCCATGGTTATAGCGCAGAGCTTTTTGGCCCGGACGTTCGGGTCATACACTATGCAGTTATTCGGTGGCGATGACAGCGGTCGCATGGTATCCATCCTTGGCGCCGCGCTTATTCTTGCTGCGTTCTTTATCAATTTACTTGGTAATCGTTGGATTCAGGGGGTTGCATCGGTTATCGGTATTATAAAAATTGTCGGTATTCTTATATTCGGGTTGGTTGGTATCTGGCTAGCTGATAGCTTTGCAGTTGATTCTTCTACATTAGATGACACTAATACTATTGGTGACTTTCTTGGCGCAACGGCGCTAGGCATACTGGCATTTAAAGGCTTTACCACGATTACCAACAGTGGCTCGGAAGTAAAAAATCCTCATCGCAACGTCGGCCGTGCCATTGTAATATCAATCGCAATATGCGTAGTTATTTACACTCTAGTCGGTTTCGCGGTGTCTAGTAATCTATCTCTTGCCGAAATCATCGAAACTAAAGATTACTCCTTGGCTGCCGCCGCACGCCCAGCACTTGGCGACTATGGTCTATGGTTCACAGTTGCAATCGCAATGGTAGCTACCGCTGGCGGCCTCCTTGCTAGCATCTTCGCAGTCTCTCGTATGCTTGCTATGTTGACTGAGATGAAGCTGGTGCCTCATCGTCATTTGGGAATGCCGGGAAGCGTTCAAAAACATACGTTGGTCTATACTGTGGTGTTGGGTTTAGCTTTTACGACGTTATTTGACTTATCACGAATTGCAGCGCTTGGCATTGTTTTCTATCTAATTATGGATATCGCCATTCATTGGGGTGTTTTGCGATACCTTCGTCAGGATATAAAGGCGGTGATGTGGGTGCCTATAGTGGCCATACTTCTTGACCTGTTGGTTCTCGGCGGTTTTGTCTGGATTAAACTAAACTCAGATCCATTCGTACTTGGCGTAGCAGTCGTCACTATTGTAGTGATTGCTGTGGCTGAGCAGGTTTACCTGAAATCTTCAGCGAGGAAAAAAGCTATCGAAAAAGATACGCTTGCAGACCATCATTGACAGTAACATCAAAGAGTTTACAGAAAATTGTTTGGTTAAAAATTGCATAGATTTAAGCGTCTGCTTACTATCTTCAAGAATTGATTTCATGCAATACGATATTCATAAAGACAACAGGGAAAGTAAGCTATGAATGAGTCATTTAATCACGCTGGAACTTGGGGTCTCGCACTAATTGTTATTGTTCTGATTTCTTGGTTCTTTTACCGTTATTTCGCACCAAAGAACTGGCGTGAATGGGCGGGTGCTGGTGTAGTTCAGGCTTTCATTATTGCACTTTACGCAGAAATGTATGGCTTTCCGCTCACTATATATTTATTAGTACGGTTTTTTGGTTTGGACAGCCAATATGTCAGCGCTAGCTTATGGTCGACCCTTGTTGGTTTAGGTGAGACAGGCATGATGATCTCAATGCTACTCGGCTATGCTATTGCATTTTTAGGAGTCGGTCTTTTTGCTCAAGGTTGGCGCCAAGTCCACAAAGCACGAGGGGAAAATCGTTTAGTAACTGATGGACTCTATGCCTACGTACGTCATCCTCAGTACACCGGGTTGTTTATTGCACTGTTCGGTGAGGGTGTGGTGCATTGGCCAACTCTGTTTTCAATCGGTCTGTTTCCAGTGATTGTGCTTGTATACACATGGTTAGCTCGACGTGAGGAACGGCATATGTTTGAAGAGTTTGGTAAAGACTACCTTGCTTACAAACAGCAAGTGCCAATGTTTATTCCTCAATGGGGTCAATGGCGTCAACTTGCCGCCGCCGCACGAGTTAAAAAGTAATATCAATACAGGATAAAGCTTTAATTCATACAAATCCTTAGAGTTAGCATGGTTAGATACGATTGGTTATCTTGAGCTTGAACCACATCATACAATAGTGAGGATTACTAAGATGGTCAAATCAAACTTAACAACAAGTACTTTAAGGATTGCCCCTGTTGGCAACAGTGTATCGTTGTTTCTACTCATTAGTTACCTGTTATGCATAGGCTTTGGCTTACTTGCACCCGAGCAGATAGCGATGCACGAAGCTTGGGCACCTCTACTACCTGGCTTTGAGTGGTTGACGTGGACAGGTTTTCTAATTGGGTTTGTCGAATCATATCTTTACGGTTGGTATTTCGCCATCTTGTTCGTGCCACTATATCGTTGGTTCGCCAAAGTGCGCTAAAGATATTGATATATTAACAGTCAGTAAACCTCTTCGGTTCGAGTAAAAATTAATTGAAGAGTTGGAGTGATCACAGTTTAGACTGAGGAGAAATCATAATGAATGGGTCAATGCATGGCATGATGAACGGCTCAATGATGTATGGCATGGGCTGGGTTATGATGCTTATCTGTTTGTTATTCACCCTACTATTTTTCGCAGTACTAGTACTAACAATCATGGCACTGCTCAAGTATTTGCGTGATAAAAACTAAATTCCAATTGAAAAGTATAGAAATTATTTTTTAGAGGTTTTTAGATTAATGATTAGATGAATAGCAATCGAGGATTGATGATAGTGCTTTAAGAGTTGTACTTATTATAAATATTTATTGTCTTCAAGGAGTGGTTTTATGAAACATATTGCCGATGAAAAATCTATCAAAGGTGGTCAGTACGATAAAGTACCAGAAAATTATAGTGGTACGGTTTATATCTGCCCGATGCATCCTGAGGTTAGAGATACTGAAAAGAGCGATTGTCCGATATGTGGCATGTTTCTTAAACCTGAAGACGAGGTTGCTGAATCCAACAACCATGAAGATAGTCATGCGCATTGTCATGGAGCGGATGCTAATAATAGTAATGAGGTAAAGTCTGTCGAAGGCAATAAGTACGACAAGATACCGGAAAATTATAACGGCACGATTTATATTTGTCCTATGCATCCAGAAGTAAGAGATGTTGAAAAAAGTGACTGCCCAATATGTGGCATGTTTCTTAAACCTGAAGACGAAGTTGCTAAAGATGATAGTCACGCTAGCTGTCATGGAAAGGATACTGATAGTAGCGGAGTAAAATCTGTTAAAGGCGGTAAATACGATAAAGTACCTGCTGATTACGATGGCACGGTATATACCTGTCCTATGCATCCTGAAGTGAGAGACGTTAGAAATAGCGGTTGTCCGATATGTGGTATGGCGCTTGAGCCCGAAACGCTTACTATCGGTGAAGAGGACACCTCAGAGCTTGACGACATGACTCGTCGTTTTTGGATATGTACCGTGTTGACTGTACCGCTATTAATATATGTGATGAGCGGTATGTTTGGAGTTGACTTTAGTCAGTATGGTATACCTTCACAGGTTTTACAATGGGCTGAGTTAGTGCTCGCGACCCCTGTAGTGCTTTGGGGCGCCGCCCCGTTTTTCGTTCGTGGCTGGCAGTCTATAAAAAGCCGCAATCTAAATATGTTTACTTTGATTGCGATAGGCGTAGGCGCTGCTTATATTTTTAGTATTGTCGCGACCTTTTTTCCCGATATTTTCCCAGACAGTTTCAGAGATGCCTCTGGTCAAGTCGGAGTCTACTATGAAGCAGCAGCGGTCATTGTAACCTTGGTGCTACTGGGTCAAGTATTAGAGCTCAAAGCCAGAAGCCAAACTTCAGGTGCGATTAGAGCTTTGCTTGAGCTCGCACCACCAACCGCAAGACGTGTCGATGAAAACGGTGAAGAAGTCGAAGTCTCGCTTGATGAGGTCGTCACTGGCGATAAGCTACGGGTTAAACCAGGTGAGAAACTACCCGTAGATGGTACAGTGATCGATGGTAATAGTAGTGTTGATGAATCAATGGTGACGGGTGAGCCAATCCCTGTATCAAAAGTAGCAGGAGATACAGTGACTGGTGGTACGGTAAATGGCACCGGAACGCTATTAGTCGAAGCGGTCAATGTTGGAGCAGATTCAGTATTATCTAAAATTGTACAAATGGTTGCTGAAGCCCAGCGTAGCCGCGCGCCTATCCAGCGCTTGGTAGATCAAGTGGCGGGTTGGTTCGTACCTATTGTTATTGTCAGCTCTATCATAACCTTTATTGTCTGGGCGATATTCGGCCCTGAGCCCGCTATGGCCTATGCTTTGGTTAACGCGATTGCGGTACTGATTATTGCTTGTCCTTGCGCCCTTGGTCTAGCGACGCCGATGTCCATTATGGTTGGTACCGGCAAAGGCGCGCAAAACGGCGTCCTCATCAAAAATGCTGAAGCGTTAGAGAGTATGGAAAAAGTCGATACCATTGTCGTCGACAAGACCGGAACACTGACCGCTGGTAAGCCCGAGCTTACCGCAATTGATGCGCAGGTAGGTCAAGATGAAGACGAGTTCCTCGCATTGGTAGCCTCAGTAGAAAGCGCTAGCGAGCATCCTTTAGCAGAAGCTATCGTTAGAGCAGCTCAAGAAAGATCACTCATTATTCCTAAAGCTACTGACTTTAATTCGACTACTGGCGAAGGCGTACAAGCCGTGGTCGATGGTAAGAAAGTCGCTATTGGTAACTCTAAGCTTATGGAAAGCCTAAATAGTTTTGATAATGAGCTGTCCACTAAAGCTGATGTCCGTAGAAAAGACGGTGAAACGGTAATGTTTGTGGCTATAGACGGTAAAGCTGCTGGTATTATTTCAGTTGCTGACCCTATTAAACCAAGCACTAAAGAGGCTATTTCACTGCTTCATGACGCAGGTTTAAAAGTTGTGATGCTAACCGGTGACAACGAAAAAACCGCGCAGGCAGTCGCCAATAAACTAGGTATTGATGAAGTTCATGCGGATGTCTCACCAGAGGATAAAAACCGTATCGTCAAAGAAATGCAAGACAGCGGTAAATTGGTCGCTATGGCGGGTGATGGTATCAACGACGCACCAGCGCTAGCGCAAGCTAATGTTGGTATCGCTATGGGAACCGGTACCGATGTGGCGATGGAGAGTGCGGGCATTACCCTGCTAAAAGGTGATTTAATGGGCATTGCCAAAGCTTATAAGCTTAGCCACGCCACCATGCGCAATATCAGACAGAATCTGTTTTTTGCCTTTATCTACAATGCACTTGGTGTTCCTATTGCCGCAGGTGTGCTCTATCCCATATTTGGGCTTCTGCTCAGTCCGATGATAGCAGCGGCAGCGATGAGCTTGTCGTCATTCTCGGTGATTGCTAACGCGCTGCGATTGCGCCGTTTGAAACTATAATTCTGGTACGGTAAAAAGTGTTCTAAAGCACACTGACACATACTGGTCTAAACAAGATCACAAAATATAAGGATACCGTTATGGGCAGCTTTTCTATTACACATTGGCTGATTTTATTGGTCGTAGTGGTGGTCGTATTTGGTACTGCCAAGCTTAAAAATGCAGGTAAAGATTTAGGCGGTGCGGTGAAGGGTTTTAAAGAAGCGGTCAAAGATGAAGAACCTGAGAATGCTCGCAAAAATCATGTGCTTAGCCATGAAAATAGTACGCCAGCTGCAAGTAATGATTTAAATACGCGTGTAGGTAATCAGGCTGATGATATGGAAATCAGCCCTATTTCCACTGATGACCAGCCTAAAGTATGAAGCGCGCCGCTTATAAATAGCGGCACTAAGTAGTCTATTAATATATGTGACTGTTATGTTTGATATTGGGTTTTCCGAATTACTCTTGTTTGGCGTCATTGCTTTAATCGTATTGGGCCCAGAAAAACTGCCGCAAGCCGCACGTACCGCTGGGCAATGGTATGCCAAACTGCGCCGTACAGTATCCACTCTACAATCTGAAATAGAAGCTGAGCTTGATCTAGCTGAGACACGAAAACAGATGCAAGATGAGCTGGCAAAGATTCGTCAGACCGAGTCGGATATGAAGCGCGAATTAGCAGAAATGCGTGGCAGTATGCAAAAGTTTGAGCAGTCACAGAACCAAAGCCTAGACGCTTCACATCAGTCAATCACCCCTTATGATAAAGACCATCAACAGAATACTACCTCTTCTTCAGCTATAGAGAAGGGGGATAAATGAGCTTATTTAAGCGCCAAAAAAGTCGCCAAAGAAAGTTAGCAAATACAGATGCTAAGGCGTCAGATGCTACCCATAATGTTGAGACTGATAATGTGCTGAATGTGCTTAGCGACATGCCTATTACTGAGCATTTGATTGAATTACGCAAGCATCTCATCAAAATATGCGTAGCCGTTTTGATCGTCTTCTTAGCATTGGTAGGGTTTTCGCGTGAGCTCTACAATCTTTTATCAGACCCATTAGTGGCGCAGTTACCCATCAATTCGACCATGATTGCCACTGATATAACGTCAAACTTTATGGCACCTATTCGCTTGACGATTTTCGTTGCTGCCTTTGTAGTGATGCCGTATATTCTGTATCAAATTTGGTCATTTATAGCGCCTGGATTATATAAAAAAGAGAAAAAAATCACTATTCCAGTGCTGATATCTTCGATATTCCTATTTTATTCTGGTGTCGCTTTTGCCTACTTTGTGGTACTCAAAGGCGTATTGAAGTTCTTTATTTTATTCGCTCCGCAAAACGTTATACCTATGACCGATATCGACAGTTATTTAAACTTTGCGCTAAAGTTATTTATGGTATTTGGACTCACTTTTGAGATTCCAGTGGTTACTTTATTATTGATAATGGTCGGTATCATATCCACTCAGAGTCTAGAGAGTAAGCGCCGATATATCATCGTCGGTTGTTTTGCTGTGTCAGCGGTAGTCACACCGCCCGATGGGGTGTCAATGCTATTGCTCGCGATTCCTATGTGGCTATTATTTGAGCTGGGTTTACTCTTAGCAAAGATATTAATTAAAAATGAACGAAATAATGATTTAGTCTCAGGGAATGAAACATTAGAAAGTAGCTAGCACTACTTAAATACGCCAAGAACCTTTTTTACTTTTTACTTTTTACTAGAGTATGTCAGCGTGAGTACTCTACTTAGCGACGGACTCTAAATGGAACACCCAACTAATAACAACGAAAAAAATGACGGTCTTGCAAATCGACTTAACCAAGAGTGCTACTGCATTACCCTTGATCGTAAAGCGCTTAATACAAGCCTTCAAGATCAATTGGTAGAAACTAGAAACAATCCAGTAGGAGCGAACGAGCTTAATAAGCTTTTTTCAGCAACACCCGTGTTCGTTCCCAAAACAGAGATAGAGGCGATGGAGCGAATCGTCAGGGCTATCGAGTCAGCTGCCGAACTGCCATTGTATCAAGAGCAAGTGCTGTCGTGGGCACCAGAAATAGCTGCTTTCGACCCAGGCCCAATAGGGGCCCTCATGGGTTATGACTTTCACTTGGGTAGCGATGGACCTCAGCTCATCGAGGTCAATACCAATGCTGGAGGCGCATTTTTAAACGTAGCACTTGCCCGCGCACAAAAACACTGCTGTCGCCCCTCAGAGCAAAGTGTTGCTACTACTAAAATGCTTGATGGGTTTGAAGAAGCGGTCGCTAATATGTTCATACAAGAATGGCAGCGACAATCGGCAACTAGCATGCCCAATCGCATTGCTATTGTGGATAATGAGCCCAAAAGCCAGTTCATGTATTTGGAGTTTCAGCTGGCCTGCCAACTACTTCAAGCTAAAGGCATTGATACCGTTATACTCGATCCGTCTGAGCTTAACTATGCTGATGGTGTACTGACAGCTCATAGCAAGCCCATTGATATGATCTATAATCGGTTAGTCGATTTCGCCTTTGAAAACCCCAACCACGCCGTGCTTAAAAGTGCCTATTTAGAGGGTGCGGTAGTAGTAACCCCCAATCCGCATGCCCATGCTATATTCGCTAATAAGCGCAACCTGACTTTACTATCCGATACGCAAACTTTGCAGTCGTGGGGACTAGGTGATGATGATGCAGAATATCTAAAAAAGTCAGTACCAACTACCAGAATGGTTACAAAAGAGGATGCAGCAGAATTATGGCGTACTCGGAGACAATTGTTTTTTAAGCCAGTAGCTGGTTATGGTAGTAAGGGCGTTTACCGTGGCAGCAAGATTACCCGCCGCGTATTCGAGACTATTTTAGATGAAAGCTATATTGCGCAGACCTTTATCCCTGCTACAGAGCGATCAATAAAGATTGATGATGTGGTGACGACTAGAAAGGTAGATATACGTCTTTATACCTATGCAGGACAGCTGCTACTAACTGCTGGGCGTATCTATCAAGGCCAAGCGACTAACTTTCGCACACCAGGGGGTGGCTTTGCGCCTGTTTTTCAAGTCTGAACATAGCATGAACATGTAGCTTTGGCTTCTTAAGTAACGTTTACTAGTTTAATTATTCTGCATACCAACTTATCAATAAAACATCATGCTGAATTGGAAAGATGATGATCCAAACCGTTATCCACTACTTCCTGCATTTTGGCATGCCGTTGATTATTGCCTATACTTTTTTTCGTGATGATTACAAACGAGTATATTTGATTCTTTTAGCAACCATGCTGGTAGATTTAGATCACTTGCTAGCAACACCTGTTTTCTTACCTGATCGCTGTAGTATTAATTTTCATCCATTACATACTTACTATGCAATGGCAGTTTATGCGGCTATGCTATTTCTACCAAAGCCCTATAGAATAATTGGTCTAGGATTGTTACTACATATGCTGACTGATTCAAATGACTGCGTAATGACCTATCTGAATAGACTCTAGTGCTTATGCGTAGTCGTTAGCTATAGTGAAAAAATTATACAGGATTAGTTAAAATAAATAGGGTAATCTTCCTTTAATGTCGTTCCTTCCTCAAAAAGGATAAAAAGTGATTCTGGCAATTATAATGGCAGCGATTCTAATCGCTGTCTGCACAGCAATACATTATGGCGTATTAAAATTCTCGTCACAGTTTGTGACGCCGTCGCGCCATCCGGGACACTGCCTTGGGGTCGCAGTTGCCTCAATCGTGCTGGCTCATATCCTTGAGGCACTGCTTTATGCGACTGGCTTTTGGGTTGCTGTGCATAACTTTCAGGTTGGTGACCTCGTCTCGTCCTCATCCAACGGCAGTGCCTCCCTTACCTTTATGGACTACTTTTACTTCTCGCTAGTTAACTACACAACGCTTGGGCGAGGTGACCTCATGCCTAACGGACATCTTCGATTTATGACCGCGATGGAGGCCTTCCATGGTTTCCTACTGATTACAATGTCCGGAACCTTTGTGCTGCAGATCATGAATGGTAAAAAACCCCTTGCAAATTAGCTAAAGACTATTTAGCTAAAGACTATCTCGACTATGTGTAGCATAGGGCTGCATAAACCTATGTCAGGATACTAACGTTATTCTGGCATAAGAAAAATAGTTCAAGTTGTTATAAGGAATAAAGCTATGAATCCAAACAATAATAACTACCATCAGGACATTCATCAGTCTGATACTTCTAATAAAACATTAAATACTAATGACAACTGGATTGAGAAAATATGGGCGTGGGCAGATGAGTTTGAGCTCAAGCATTCTGAAATTCCTCGTAATAAAGAATCACTGTTAGCCCTAAAAAAGCTAGAGATCTTAGAGCCTGAACATGATGAGCAACACTCAAAAGACGTCTATAGAATAGCCTATCTACCCGATGAGCTTACCAACCTTACAAATCTAGTAGATATAACTATCAGTGGCATATGTTCAAGTCATTTACTGCCCAATATCGGTAAGCTCACTAATCTAACCAAACTGTCTATTAGTCACTCTAAACTTGTCGCATTACCTGAGAGCATCGGGCAACTGAGTTATCTTACTGAACTCTTTATTGATCAAAGTGAACTCGAAGCGCTACCTGATAGTATTGGACAACTTCATAACCTTACTAAGATGTTCATTGGTCGCTGTCAGATTCAATGTTTACCTGACAGCATTGGACAGCTTACTAAGCTTACGGTACTTGATATAGTTCACTGTGAGATTGAAGAACTGCCTGACAGCATAGGGCAGCTTATTAACCTCGCTAAGCTTTTTATTAGTTATTGCCCGCTCAAGCACTTGCCTGACAGCATAGGGCAACTCAAAAATTTAAATGACCTTGATCTTATTAACTGTGATCTCAAAGACCTACCTAGTAGTATTGGACAGCTTACCAACCTCAACAAGCTTTATATTAATCGTTGTCGTATTAAAGAGTTGCCCGCCAGCGTTGGACAACTGAGCAGTCTTACAGAGCTTTTTATTACTCATTGTGAGCTTGAAGAGCTACCTGATAGCATAGGCCAGCTTTTGAGCTTAACTCACCTTGACCTGCTTCACCTTGAACTAACGGAGCTACCCGATAGCTTTGGACACCTCATTAACCTTGCTGAGCTTAATATTATCAACTGTAAACTTAAAGTATTGCCTGATAGCATCGGACAGCTCGTTAACTTAACTAAGCTCAATTTTAATCACTCTAAGCTTGAAGTCCTACCTGATAGCATAGGGCAGCTTATTAGCTTAACTGAGCTTTTTATTAGTCATGGCAAGTTTGACAAGCTACCTGATAGCGTAGGTCAACTTACTAATCTAGAGAAGCTTTATATTAACCATTGTAGCCTCAAAGAGCTGCCTGAAATCATAGGGCAACTTAAGAGTCTGACTGAGTTTTTTATCAGTTATTGTAAATTGGGCAAGCTACCTAATAGTATTGGTGAGCTTAATAATCTTGTTAAGCTTGAGCTTGTTTATTGTAATCTTAGAAACCTGCCAGATAATTTTACACAGCTGAATAGTTTGAGATGTATCAATCTTACTGGTAATCCTCTTGATAGGCTTTCTCCGAGGGTGAAATGTTATTTACGTTCTATTGATACAGTCTACGGTTGGGATAAACAATCATACTCTTAGCGGTTGTGCGATATTCACATCATACTCTTAGCAAACTTCAAACCCCGATATTAATAGCGTCACCCAAGAAAAGTGAATTTCGTACTCCAGCCCTTTACACTGTATAGAGAATAGCATATAGAGCTTTTCCGACTTGTCAGAGCAAGATTTTTCTATGGTATATGCAGATATTGATGATATTTTAAACACCATAATTTTGAGGGACTTACCACCTAATAAGTTATAGTTTCAATAAGAACTTGACCTACTTTAGCGTTAACTATTTCTAGTATCGATCTCAATTTTCAGCATAGCTCAAACTGACTACATCAGTATATTTATACCGACTCTAATGCTTGCTGGCATGCTTGAGCTAAATAAGGGTCAACACTGTCCTGTTTGAGCAGCCATTTAATATAGCCAGTACCTTCAGAGCTCGCAGCTAAATCTGCAATAGCCTCACCCTTATGCTTACCAAAACTTAAGTGTGTGGGTATACGTGCCATTTGACTAAACTCATATAAGTTCTCCACATCACTTATCTCATGACCTTGACTGTTAGCCATATCAATCAGACTACCAAGCACTAGCTCAGTGAAGTAGATGTCAGCAATGGCAGCATGCGCGTTCTTTGCTTGAGCGCGCGCTATATCACGGTGGAAGTGATAGAGAAGGGATACTAGCTTATGGCTCTCAAGCGTAGGAAGGAGAAAGTTAGCCATCGCATTGGTACAAATTAACTTAGGCTCATGGGTCACGCCAGCATTTTTGAGAACGGCCATGTCAAAATCAATATTGTGGCCAATTAAATACTTAACACTACTAGGTAGTCTGAAGTTTGTATGAGGTGGTTCATCCGCCACATCCTCATCACAAATGTGTGATATCGCCATAGAACCTAAGCTGATTTCTTTTAGGGGATTAAAGCGCTTCGCTCTTGGCGCTTGTAACACAGTCACCTTGCCATTAATGATATCAAACCCCAATATTGCCCAAGCTACCTGGGTATTTCTTTGAAAGCTAAACAATTCGCTAAGCTATACAAGACGGTGCTTATTATCAATTTTTAGTACCAGGGTGTATTAAAAAATCGACTCTCTGTCCTATTGAAACTGATAATGACGTACCCTAAAAAACGCTGATATCGTCACCTGAGAAGTACGTTATATATAATCTGTAATAATCAGCAAAAGTAAATATTTTACTGTTTGTATGGTAGATCTATCATGTCGATGGCTTATAGATAGGAATGAAAGGTTAGACCATGGTATATAAGTTCATTTATCTTTTCTAGCGATATACCCTTAAACCTAACAATAATCAAAGCTAACTATTGTTTTTAGATAGTCTGGGAGATTTATTATAGTATATAACCTAGAAAAAAAATCACTAGGCAGTCTACTATACTTGTCTTAATGATAATAAATAATAAGCGAATGAATATGACAGCGACTTCGAGTTATGAGTATGAACCTCTTGCTGAAACAATAGCTCACGCCTGCGCCATTACTTTTCAAGGTAATACCAGCAACGGCCTACAGCAAGACGCATTTTTCTTCTTAGATCACTGGTATCAAGAGGACTTAGGAGTAATGCCAGTGACATCAGTGCAAGCGCCATTTTGTCTTGCGGTATCGGATGGCGTTGCTAGCTCTAACCAGTCATAGCACTGCTCAAAGGCAGTTGTCAAAGCAATTAAAAAGCTATGGGATAGCAATCAAGAGAGTACTAGTGCTATCACCTCAGATCATATCTATACGCAACTGAGTCAAACCAAACACCCAAAAAAACGTTATGGTGCCGCAGCAACTCTCGCGATGATCACCGGCACGCTAAACGATGATAAGTCGATAAATATAGATATAACTCATGTCGGCGATAGCCGTGTATATTTGCTTAGCAAAGATATGAATGAATGGCAGTGCTTAACTCGTGATCATAATCTGCTTAATGAGTTGGTAGATGAACAGGCACATAACGAAGGTCGAGAAGCTCAGCCTAGCGAGTACAATCGCACAGGTATGGCGGGCAGCTTATATAGCATTACCGAGTGCTTTGCATTAGCAGTAGATAGTGATGACCCAAGCAGCGAGCCACCAAAAAGTGATAAGCGAACAATCACAGTGCAAGCAGGCGATAGCCTTGTCATTTGTACTGACGGTATTCATGATTTAGTATCGTGCTACGAGTGGTCACTTATCGATAATCAAACGGATTTACAAGGATGGCTACAGAAGCTTATGCAGCAAGTATACGACTCGGATGGCAATGCTTATGATAATGGCACAGCTATTGTGGTACGGTTTGATTAACCTTTTTACGATAGTTCACTTTTAAAATGACAGTTTGATAGATTCGATAGCCTATAGAGCAGCCAACATGCCTACACACCCAATCGCAACCTACAACAAATCCACCCGTTTGTTTGCGCTCTATCAGCGCTTGCCACGTCATAAAGACAAGGCAATATCACTCACAGAGCTAATGAACGTTTATGGTGATAACCTTGACCATTACGCAAACGAGCGTAAAAATTTAGAGAACGACCTAACAAGTCTCAATCAAATATTCAATGACGTCTTTCACAGTGACGCTTTAATGCGTCTGCCAGCTTGGGGACAGAATATCAGCGGACAAACGGCACGGTTTTATATTGAGCCAAGTTTTAGTATCGATGTCATTAATGAGCAAACGGTATTTTTTTGGCAGATGCTCGCTAACTATACGGCGAACTACTTGCCAGCACCTTTTAAACAAAGCATTAGTGAAAAGTTGACCCAATTAGGTCGCCAAGATAGACACAGCTTCAATCAAAGCAAGCTAGGACAGTGGCAAGATTATCTTATTACCCTGTCTAGTATCGTACAAGCACCAAAGCTTGATAGCGGCGTGCTGACTAGCATCCATCAGGCACTATTACACAACAAGCAGCTTCAAATCAGCTATCAAAACAAATGGCGTAACAATCCTACCGTCAGAGTGATCTACCCTAGAGGACTTATTTTTATCGACAACATGATCTATCTTACTGGGTTTAATCCAACGAATGATCATATCGATGATAATGTCTTATTAATGGCACATCGTAATTTTGCGGTTAATCGTATTGAAGCAGCTGAAGTAACAGAGCAGTCGGTACCGGACTGGGTAGAGCGCAATGCTTTCACTCTTGAGAATCTACGTAAGCTAGGAAAGCTTGAGTTGAATAATGGTTTAAAAATCGGACTGGTTCTAAAGGTGCAAAAATATGCCTGCCAGCATCTCTATGAGCGGCCGTTATCATCTACTCAAACGATTACGGTTATCGATGACACTTGGAACGAGGTGCGTGCAACAGTTGCCAATACGCAGCGCTTGCAAGATTGGCTGGTCAGTATGTCGCAGTTAGCAGTAGTGATTGAACCGGTAGAGTTAAAAGCGGCTATTTTAGAGCGCTTAGAAAGCGGGATAAAATTATATACAAAATAGTTGATCAAGAATTTTACTAAAGTAATAAAAGACAAATACATTTTTTAAATGTCATCAAGGAGCTAGAATGACCACACCTAACTTATTTAAATTTGCCACCTCTGAGTTATCACAAGACGCTTTTATCTGTTGGCTTCTGTCGTGGGCAGACCAAGACTATCAGACAGGAAGCGATAAACATAAAGCGCTCAATAAGATAGCAACCAGTGTATTGGCGTTATTCTTTAAAAAAGCGGGTAACTCGCTACCGAGTCGTATTGATAAAATAGTAGTGAAGCGTCAAGTGAATAACATTGATGTCCTTTGTATCATAAACGACACTTACTGTGTATTAATCGAAGATAAAGTAGGCAGTTTGCAGCACTCCGATCAGTTGGTTCGATACAAGCATTTTATGCTTAATGGACACGCTCAAACCTTTACAGAAGATAAAATTATTCCTATTTATTTACAAACGCATGATCAAAGCAACTACAAAGCTGTGCTAAAGGACGGCTTCTATCCAGTAACTAGACGAGATTTATTAGACCTCTTTAATAGTGAACAAAATGCGGCACTGCAAGAGAGTGATATATATAGCGATTATCTTAACCATCTGCAGTCTATTGAAGAAGCAGTGCAAAGCTTTAAATCAAAACCTGTTAACGAGTGGAAAAAACGGACTTGGATTGGCTTTTTTCAATATTTACAGTCTTACCTAGGAGAAGGTAACTGGGGTTATGTCGCTAATCCTTCGGGCGGCTTTATGGGCTTTTGGGGATTGGGTCATAAAGTAGAAAATAATATAGATATTTATTTACAAATCGAGCAAGAGAAAATCTGCTTTAAAGTATCTGTTCCTAATAAAGAAAGTCGTAGCAAGGTTAGGAATGAGCTTTATAAATTGTTTAAGACAGAAGCTGCTGATTTTGATTTAAAAGTGACTAAGCCAAAGCGCTTTGGTTCAGGTCGGCATATGACCTTTGCTATACTAGACACAGATATCTTTGAGAGTGAAAACTCAATAGATCTACGGCAAGTTGATAAGCTAATGGATGAAGTGCAAAAATTCATTAATCATGTAGTAAATCAGTATAAAAATAAAAACGATTGGTAATTGTAATGTCATAACACCTAGAGTAACAGAAGGTCTAATCATGAAATATCAGCTCGACAAATCGCAAATAAATGATTTATCTTGTGCAGCCTTATACCGACCAAACATAGACTATTTTCCGCCAGCGATTATTGCTTGTTTTATCATTAGTGATGGTTGGGATGTGCAGGCACTGCTAGAGCTAAAAGGGAAAGCAGGGGCTGATATTTTAGTAGGCTTACAAACAGATGACCATAAGTATGAACGCTTAGATATTATAGAGGGGATTGTTAGATGTCAGCCTGATGAAGTAAATGATGTCATTGCACTGCTAGATGCAAAGTCTGCAAGTACTATCATCGGTATAGATGTAGCAGACGTTATAAGCTTGTTTGAGTGTGGTTATTCGTTTCAGTTTGTTCAAGCCAGTGCTACAGGTGAGTCTGAATTCCATATGATAAAAACAGCTACATATAAGATGATTGGTCTACTTACTAACGCTCGTAATACTAAAGGGGTACTTATTGGGACGCAGAGCGTGCAAAGTCTGCCACTGGAAGCCTTTGCTTATATATCAGATGCTATTGAGGGGTTGTTGTCTAATGATAATGCATTTACTTATCTCAGCTCAAGTATGACTGATGAGCCTAATTGTTTTCGTTTAAAGGCGGTTTATGCTGAAGAAAAGTAAAGCCACATGTAATAAACATATGGCTTTGGCTGCTACTATCAATTGAAGCTAGTTATATTTGCTAATAGAGTCTCCGCGCCACATAGCATGCTCACATACTGCGCAAAACCAACTCTCTTTTGCCCGCATATAAGCAATATCGGCAGGTACTTCAATAGGACAGGCGTTTCCGCAATATTCGCAGCACACATCATCTAAGCAAGCGTAGCATTGGCTTACGGTTTCAAATAACGTATGGGTACTAATGCTATATTTTTGACAAAGTAAACTAATATAATCCACATAGCTGATTTTATGATTATAGGCCCAATAATCCTCACAGACCCGTTTGTCCCAAGCGTTTTGTGTCATGCTCCATTCAATGCTGATGCCCACAACGTACTCCTTTTTAATGATCTGATACCTACGGCTAGCATTACCTTTTTATAGTAATGATATCTATTGAACCAGTCGCACCTATCATCATTAGCCAGCTATTGAGCAGCAAGATAGGTATATGACATAATAAAGCGTTAGTCAGCATAAAATAGTTTTTGACGGAAACTTAGTTATTGCCAACGAGTATTATTCTAGCAGAAAAGTAGTCACTGGCAAGTATTTTTTACTTACCAATAAGGATTTTATTGTGATTTCTTGTAATCTCCCTGTGCTTTTAGCAGAAAGACGACTTCGAGTTGCCGATTTAGTAAGGATGACGGATATTAGTAAATCGACACTTCATAGAATTTATAACGATGAGACGACTCGTATAGAGTTCGATACGCTAAGCAAATTGTGTGAAGTACTAGAGGTGACACCATGTGAGATATTAAAATACGTACCTGATGAAGACAGTAAAAATTAGGTTTTATAAATAATGTAGCTGAACGCGTACGTTCACTTTAAACTCTGGAAAATAACGATATTACTATCCGATCAGAAGTATTCATAGCTCTCATAGATAATGGTTTAGCTATTATTTTTGAGGGCTTTTCTAATGTCCTTGTACTTATTCGCAGCGAATATATTTTTAATAAATATAATTAAATCATAAGCTTGAATAATGTTATGTTATAACGTATCATTAATAAAACAATAATTTTTAGAGCAGTTTATCGTGAAAAATAAGACCCTTCGCTCAACTCAAAAGCTGTTAATACTGAGCTCGAAAAATCTAACCGTTCATCCTAATGCTAGAAGTGCTTTTATTGTTTGGCAGCAGCATAGGCTGCCTCTGAGCCGACCACAGCTGGCAGGCTTAGATGATTATTATCGACCAGTATTACGGTTATGTGTGCTTGATAAAGACAATTATCAGTTCTTCAAACCCCGATATCAATCAAGCCACCTGATACTCCTAAAAGCAGTAAGAGCTTGCTAAGACATGCCAGCAAAAGCCTAGTGCGTCTTTTATACATAAGGCAGTCCATCGCTCTAATATTTGCAATGCTTATCGTTGATAATGCTATACCCTGAAAAACTATGATATTGCTACCTGAGAAGTAAGGATCGTATTATCAAGAATACTTATTTTGCATGAGTAAAAGTTAATTTTTATACTTCGATTTAGTTGAAATATTCCCATTCTAAGCCTTTAGGAAGTGACATTTAGCCTCACTTCCTAAGAGCTTTTTGTTCTTATTGTCTATTGGCTTAATAATTAATTATTTTAATAAAATCAGCTAGTTGATAATTGTTATGTTATAACGTATCATTAATAATATAGTGATTGTTATGGCGTTCTATAATGAAAAATAAAAGCCTTAAAGCGACCCAAAAGTTGGTAGTGCTTACCTCACAAAATCTACGGGTTCATCCTGATGCAAAATCTGCCTTTATGGTTTGGCAGCAGCATCGATTACCTCTACTGCGACCACAGCTGGCAAGTTTAGATGACTATTATCGTCAACCACTACGATTGTGTGCTGTAGAAGATAGCTATCAGTTTTTTAATACCTTTGCGCGTATTGATGAAGTTATGAAGCTTGAGACTAGATATCGACAGCCATGCTTAATTGCACCTGAGAGCAGTCATGACATTAAACGGCTAGCATGGTGTGAGGTGCTTAGTTTATCTAGGTTTAATGGTGTGGATCATCCCATGCTGTTTAAAGCGATATATCAGAATTCGCCAAAGCAGCTTATCTGTGAGCTAATGGGCGTGCACCGATTAACGGTCGCCAGTTATTGTCAGTTCGCTGGTATCAGCCAAAGTGCTTATGAGTATCAGCAGTGTAAGGTAGCCAATGATGAGGCGATACTGGGGCTACCCAAAAACCTGAATTGGATGGACACATCTTATGGGTCACACTAAATTACTTCATGATGTGACCGACAGGCGAGTGTTGGACAAGCTTATCCCAATAGATTCACCATATCACATACAAATGTCTCAGCTTGTGATTGATGTGATTAGTTTGGTGCCAGATGATGATATTGGTTTAGTGTTTTCGACACCCTATGACAATCTTAAAGGCTTTACTGATATAGACTGTGAAGATGTGATTAAACAAATCATTCGGCAAGGTAAAACAGTAGAGTGGGCAGTCAGCTATATGCTAATAGTCTTTTATCAGACATATGGCGAAGTTGATATAAATAATAATGTTTGGCGATTTATGAGCGGCTACTTAAAAGTGATATTTATGATCACAGTACGCCACAACAAACACTTTGCCAAAATAGATAAGCTTGGTGTGCGTGTTCGTATGGCGCTAAGGCGTTCTGATCCACAACGTGGCATTCTCGACCAGTTAATCAGTATTCACGATCAGTGCGATGGCTTATCCTCATGTTTGAGTCACATCAAACAGTATGAGGCAAGAGTCAGACAGGAAGAGGCAACAGGTGAAACAGCCAACCAATATCTTGGTAGTAAAATAGGTCAAATTAGGTTGGCTTATGAGGTAGCGATTGATAATAAGGCTTTTATTGGTAAAACCTATACTGAAAATACTAAACGCGTAAAGTTGGCTCAAACAGTCACCAAGACAGTGGCGCATATCAATGGTGAGCCGCTACAAAGAATAGTGTTTGGTACGAAACAATCAAAAAAGTACAGTAACGTGGCAATCGCTGAAAATATTGCTGATGACGACGAAGTACCCTTGCTAGACAATGACTTTAAGCCAGCCACACAAATTGCTAAATCCTCTGAGCTGCAGCAATGGCGATTAAAGAACAACCATCAACATGCCCGCCGTAATCAATTTCATTTCCCAACCAATCATCGTCAGCTAAGTATTACCGGATATCAGATGCTATTTGCCACGCTTTGGCAACGCTTTATGAGTGTTGATAAAGAGGGAGGCACTGGGTATGTCGTTTTAATACTATCACTGTTAAGCGGTCTTAGTATTGATAGCATCATTGCTGATTGGCAATGCAGTCACAGTCAACGGCAGTATTTGGTATATGACCGTGTCCGTAAAGTTAGTAGCATTGCCATCACGATTGATGTGACGACCAATACTCGAAGTCATCTGCTTGCCCACAGACAAAGCTATGGCAGTACCTTTTATCGTGCAATTCCTGAAGCTTTACAAATTATGCTTGAGGATAAAATTACCGTTTCATCCGATACTGTTAAAGACGCTATCTCTTATGCTAAAGATCTGCTTAACCTGCCAGCACTGAGTTCCCAATATATTGAAGCAGGCCTGTTTGTATTGATCAAAAACGAGCTTAATAAGCCATTATATGCTGACCTGATCACAGGTGTTGATGTACGGCATAGCTCTGCGCTGTATTACCTTAGTACTAAAACGGTAGAGCTAGAGCAAACTTATATAAAAGCAGTAGAGCTAATAACTGAATACTGTAATGATGAGCAAAAAGCACTTTTAATAGATGAGTGTAGCGTACCGATGAACGGTCATAGAAGCCACATTGGTAGTGATATGGCACTAAAGACCACAATGTGCCAGCAGTTCTTTAATCAATTGGCTGTCAGTGCCGAGAGCTTTAACGGGAAACTAAAATCCCACATGGATCGCTATATTGCGCAGTTTAATAGCTATAGTATTTGGTTGTGGCATATTGTCATGATCCAAACCGGTATTCGCCCAGTCAAGCATGCACCAGGCTTGCTACACCAGTTTGACCTTCAGCGGCGCATGCTATGGGTATCTGACAAAGAAGAGCGTCATGCGCAGTCTGATGGTAGGCTCATTCCTCTTAGCAATTTTTTGATAACGGCTATTCAAAACTACATTATTTATATTAAGCAATTTGCTGCCATCTATAATTCATTATGTCCAGCAGCGCCTTATCCCATTAATGCCATCTTGCAATCAGAACAACCCCTCATTCAAATTTACCAAAAAAATCCAAAAGGCTTTGCCAGTATTACGCCAAGCCGAGTCCGCTATCAGTTGCAGGACTTTTTTAGTCATCAGGATAATTGGCTACGTCATCAGCTGAGATCCATGCTCACAGGGCGTGTGCCTGACTATCTGATTTGCGCGCTTTACGGTCATGAGCATCCTAATCAAGAATTTATGCATCCAATGTCATCAAGCTTTATCAATCAGCTGCACCAGCTCAGTCCCCATTTAGATGCGATTGCTACAGACCTTCACTTAAAACAAATTGAGGTTCGCCTATATGGATAATATTAGCGCCCATAAACTGCGACAGCTGAATAGAGAAGAAGCTAAAAATAGTATCAAGCATGATGCTAAAGCCTTAATTAAAGAATATATCAATCAATATCCTATGCAATCGCCTTGTGAGCTTCAGCATCATTACGAAGCGATTAACCAGTTACTAGAGGAGAGTTTTGATACCGCTCAAAACTTCCAATTGGCGCGGCGCGGGTTTTTAGAGTTTGTTCGTGATTATAATGAAGCTCACCAGATATACCTTAACGAGCCTGTGGTACCGATACTGGCGACTCGTGAGCGCTTGACCATTAACTATGACTGGTTTGTGCATGGACGCGCTGTAGCAGACAGTAGCGCGATAATGATGGAGGTTTGGCAACGAAAACGGTGTTTTTCAGTGAATGACTTGGTTGAGGGATTACTATATTGCAGCATCATGTATAGCGGTATCAACGACATTGAGGTGTTAAAAGCGCTCTATGATTGGCTATTTGATGAACGTCAGATTTATCAGATTGACATGGCAGCGACTGATGAAAAAAGCAGGGTAGAGCATTTAGCTATAATACCGCTTAGCGTACCTGATGATAATTATGGCTGCGCGGCTGATGAGAGTGAAAGTCTAAAGCGTTTCGTCGATTATATTCCCGATGATATGAGCTTGTGTTTTTTATACGCTCTACAGGATAAAGAGTTAAACACTGCCAAGATCAAGCCATTTAATATCATAATCAAAAATATCTCAAAAACGCTTCAACTCACCAATAAAGATATTGATCGCCCGCAGCACTCAATGCTCATCAAATATGCCAACTACCACTGGCGACAGCTAGAAGGTAGCCTGATTGATGGTGCGCTCTCCGTGGTGAAGCAAGGTAATATTAAAACCACAGGTTTGTCTACGGATAAGCTCATAAATTATAACCGAGAGCTCATCAAGCCAAGTCCTGAGCCACTCGAGTGGTCTGAACTGTTTGATGCCAGTTATCAGACGGTAGGAGCATCACAATGTAAGAGAGATGCTACAGCTTACCCAAGCTTTAGCAAAAATCTGATCAAAGAGTTGCAAAATGCACTCAAATTAACTAGAAACGCTGCTATTTCTACTATCACAATATTAATGACAGACGCTAGCCAGCCTAATGCGCAACGCTTGCTTAGCTGGGCGTTATCATTACTGGATGATCATAGCATTCGGCTCAATACCATCAGTAAATATATCGGCTGCATTGGTCGCGACTGGTTGATGCTAACGATGGATGAGGACGTTGATCAGTGGGAAAGTGAGGATTTTGAAGAGATATACGAGCAGATTATTCAGAGTAAGGCAAAAGATGGTCGCAAATTGTCTGTACTGTGCAAGTCAACAGAGTTTGATGATACGTCTAGTGGTATAGATAATGATAACAATGCTACTGGTCAACAGCTATCTCATCTTGACCGCCTAAAAGACAGCCAGAAATTTACTTATGGGCGTCTGCGTGCATTTCATGGTCATCAATGTATAAACTTTGATGCGCCTTATGTGTATTTTCCATGGGGCAATAATCGGCAGGCAGTAAAAGCTGAGATGGTGTCACCGCGTGTGTATCATGCGATGAAAGAGTATGTGCAGTCATCAAATTTAAATTTTGAGCAAAAGCAATTGTGCTTTGTGGTTCTAGCACTTGCTTATCGCACTGGTATGCGTATCAATGAAATCATTGGTACTAAGGTTAACGACATTACAGATATAGGGTTTATCAATGGCCAAGTGATTGAAGCGCCAAAAATAATCCTCAAACCCAACCGCTATCGTAGGCTTAAAAGCAGCAGTGCCAAACGAGTGATACCGATAGACAAGCTTTTCAAGATTGATGAGTTGCAACCGTTCATCGCACTCTATTATCAACAAAAAAGGTTAAAGCGCCGCTATTTATTTTCACAAGGGTCAGGCGATCAACCACTACCATCTGTATTTTTCAGTAATATGATGAAAATAATATGGGATAGATTGCTGTTTACCCATAATTTCACCTTCCATAGCTTTCGGCATACATCGATTAGCCAACTGGCGCTGGTATTAAATGACTCGCCACTTGCTCAGGTGATGACAGATTATGATAGAGATCATAGCGAGGCTATCGCTAGCGCCGTGCTTGCTAATAATAAAGAAAAGGGAATGTGGTTTGGGCTGGCTAGCCTTGCTGGACATCTAACGCCAGATACTACGTTTGAGCACTACATTCATAGCGCTCATTTGCTGGCTGGCTGGAAAATGAGTCAAGCCAAACTTTTTATGCCTATAACCGTATTTGAGATGGTAACTAGCATTGGTTACCAGACAGTAAATAGGCAAGACGGCAGGGCATATAATGCCAGTACTAAACAGGTTTATCTTGATAAGATGCGTGGCTATTTAATTGGCAGGGTTGCAAGCAAAAAGTCTCTATTTTCTTATAACAACCCATCAGCTAATACAGCTTGCCAGCAAAACACGCAAAATGACGCAGTAGATACTCAGCTTTCTATATTTATTCATCCTAAAATTTATGATGTCATTGTGCTGTTAGAAGAGCTACAAAAAATAAGCGTCGATAAACGAGCAGGGCAGTTGGCAGAGGTCGCACTTCGGCATGGCATCGTTGTTAATGAGGCTATAAAGATTTACAACAGTACCAATCAAATTTTTACCGATGATAGGTTATTGCTAAGAGCGCCGACGGGACATAAAAACCAGGAAGTTTTAGTTAAAGCAATTGATCGTGCTTATCAGATGTCAATTGATGAGCCTGCTAGACTGAAATCGCTCGTAGATGTATTTAAAGATAAGCAAAACTTAAATACTTCATCAATTCATTTTGGGATTAAAGAGACGCAGCTTAAAATGCTACAGCAGTTCGTGACAGTAGGTTGTCAACTTATCGATGCCAGTTATTGGCAGATTAGGGCACATAGCGAGCAAGCAGTGCGTAATGTTAAAAAGGAGCTCGAGCTCGATAGCTCAATACGTGTCGGTGCTCGTGAGAGTTTTCATGGCTATGAGGTGAGAGTGGTACAGAAGAAGCACAGGCTATCTGATAAAAACATGGCTATGACAGATGATTATTATGCTTCGTCGGGGATGCTGAAGTATCTTGGATATTTATTGATGATACTAATACCGATCGATTAAAGTTAACAAATCTATTTTTTACTCATTTTTTTAGGCAGATTAGGCACATTTAGGCATCTGTCGTTAACAATGAGACAGCTCTGATATCAAGGAATGAGGGCAATAAAAGGAATAGAGGCACACTTATTGAAATGTATTTAACCTTATTTATGTATAAAAATTAGGTGGTGTTTCAAAAAGTATGCTGCCATTAGATGAAGCCATAATTGATATAAAAGAACACCATATTGAACGTCTTTACAGTAGATTCTACTTTGCTGATGCTTATGCCTCATGGTAACGAGGAACAAACGAAAATACCAATGGCTTGATTAGAGAGTACCTGCCTAAAGGGTGTGACTTTAGACAGGTATCTGATGATGAAGTACAGGCTATTGAGGATAGAATAAACAACCGACCAAGAAAGCGTTTAGGGTTTAGAACGCCAAACCAGGTGTTCTATAATATTATTTAGCGTTGCACTTGGTGTGTTAATCTAGGCTATCTTTACTATCGCTTATTAATAATAAATAAACGGCATCCATATATCTGCCATAACAGATGCGATAAATATTTATATATGACTAAGAGTGTGCCTTTTCTGCCTAAACAAGCTATAGCATTTTGATAGTAAAGGGTTGATTTGATAACAGAATGTGCTTAAGCTGTCTTAAACTGCCTAGGTATTGCACTTCTACACTGATTTGATGTAACTAAAGTACGCTTAGGTGTTGGATACTAACAAAAAAGCCCCTAGCTATAAAGCTAGGAGCAATTTAAAAGTATATTTAAAGGTTTAAGTATTATGCGTACAATTTTGGATTGATCTCAATAATTTTTTTTCTGCCATCGGTTGACTGTATTATATGCCCTTTACTTTCTAAGTTATCCAACTCAATTTGCAACAATTTATTATTTTTGCGCATTGGCATAGGTGCTCCGTTGAAAGCATCAGTACGATTTAAAATAGTAGGATTCTTATTCTTGGCCTTACTCACAAGCCAGTTGCTTAACTTCTCACTATCGTTTTGCTCACCTGTAGGCGAGCTATCAAAATAGCGTAAGCGTTCAGCTGTAGAATATTCAACTAACATAAAAGCACGTTTAATATCATCACTATTGATTGTCCTACGTCCTTCAAAGAATGCAATCAATGAAGCTATACGGCTCGCATTTTCTGCCATGCGTGATGCATACGCTTTTAATGTGGCAAATATACCACCTAGCTTCTGACGATCTTCTATTGCTTGCATATGGTCATCAAAAGTCTGTTGAGCTGTGACATCTGCCCATTGTATTTTGATGCGTTCAGATTTGTCTGCGACGTCGGTTGGCCCATCGGCGGGCAAAGTAGCAAGTAAAACTTGACAGCGTGACCAATATTCTATTAAGTAAGGGTTGTCGTCTGAGCTATCACTTCTACGCTTTGGGTCATTCCATGTTCTATATCCTCGCAGATCTTCAGGACAAGCAATCAAAGCACGGGCTAAAAGCCCTTGACCATTCATTAACGGATCGCTTAATGCTGGTTCTAAAATGACATGCTGTGCCATTAACATCAAGGTTAAACGTGCGCCATATGCTTTTGTACGTGGGTTAGCAAAAGCAGTCTTTTGTGACCGTGATCGATTGACCATACCGCTACTATATAAGTCAGTAATTCCAGTCAAGCTATTACCAGCTGTCTTACTAGTCATTGAAGGACCATTGAAAAATTGTGCTGCATCATCACTTGCCCACGTTGCAACAATAATTTCTCGATTTACATACTTATCTAGTAAGGCCTCCATTGTGATATCTTTGAATACCATTTCAGGGTTATATGGCTTAGGTATTGATTCAAGAAACTCTTTTAATTCCTTGCCATTTAAGACTTCCTTTTTAGCTTCCCATAATACTAATGCATCAATATATTGTTCATATTGTCGTTGCTCATACTCATCAATTTTCAAATGTGTTAACTTCATGGTCTCAGTCTTGCCAGCGCCACTTTCACCTTCTGTTATTAGTATCAAACTCGCTGGCTTATAACTATTTCCAAAAGGTGCGTCAATAAACTGCTGGCCTATATGTGATAACGCGCCTAATACACACTGACCAGCCATTGCAAGTGGCACCTGCGCATAATAGGCTATTGCCTCAATGGTATGCCGCAATGAGCCTGTGAATGCGTTGATTGGGTAAGACGTAGGCTTGCTAGAGTCGTTGGCTAGTGGTTCAGGATCTGGCCATTTATCAATTTCCAACATATTAATGTTATGTTGTAACAAAGAAGCGCTTTTCATGTTAATATTAACATTCAAAAGATCTCTATTAAATTTACAGTCACATGTAGCTTTTTCGTGATCAGTAACGCTCATGCTACCAACATGAGCGTTTTTATTTTTAACTTTCATCAGTTTCTCCTCCTGCTTGTTTAGAGATAATCAGCGGCCTATCATGACTCTCGAGCCATTCTATAACATCTGAATTGCGCCACACTGCCATGGAAGGTGAGAGTTTGATACAGGTAGGAAACCTACCATCACGACTCCATTCATGCAATGTGGTTCTCGAGAATGGAAGATAAGGTAAAATATCTTTTGCTCGCGACATGCCTTGAGTAGGTAACATCCTAATCATTTCATTTTTTAATGACGAATTGCAGCCATTATCATTGTATTTATCGTTCATTTTATTTCTCCATACATACCACAGCGACATGCTGCGGTATGTATCGAATAATATAGTTCTGTCTAAAAACAAAAAACCCCCAAATCACTATGATAAGGGGGGTTATCGGGAATAATTTACGAGTTAGGGGTTTATTTTTTCATGTAAAGAGTAGGTTGTTCCTCTTGGTCTTCATTTTTAGGTCTACCATTCGGATTAGCATAGCTAGGAACAATATCTTTTAACCATCCGTCTATCGTAGAGTTTTTAGATACCTCAAACTCTTCAGGTAACATAGGACTCTGTATGTTATATAGAATAGATTGAACTTCTTGAACCATGCGTTTTTTCATAACTTTTTCTTTATCATCCATTTTCCATATATAATCTGCTACAGCTATGCCTACCCCTCTAAACAAACTGTTTATCAAATTTCTCTTTTCAATTGAATGCAGTTGTTTAGTATTTTTATCTGAGCTATATTTGTTTAAGTCTAATTTCAACGATTTATTTTCAGATTCTAGTTTCTTTATAATCTCTTTTTTCTCATTCAGTTCTACCATTATATTGTGAAACTCTAATTTTTCACGTACCTGATTAGCAAATTGAATCAAATCACGTGATTTGAATTTCAGTTCACATTTTAATTCATACTTACTGTTTTCATTTATTTCACTATCTAAACTAAATAAGCGATAACCAATAGGCTCTAGGTCTATGAGTTCCTGCATTTTGTCATCTTTGTATGTTAAAAGATCTTCCAAAGTATATAGAAGACTACTGTATCCTATCCTCGGTACAATACTGTGAGACAATAGCTCTATATTATCAATTGAAGCTTTAAAGATAGCTGTACAAGAAACTGACATATTGATTAAACCAACTTCAGTAGGTTTTTTGGCAGAAAATACAGTTCGATGTTCAGCTGCGTAAACTACTCCTGAATACAGGACATAAGGAATTAGTTTATTTATACGAATATAATCATAAAGCATAGAAGGGGTGACAGGCTCACTGAAAATTGCAGATAAGCCTTCTTTAACTTCTTCTAAATTATAATATTCTCTAGAGTTATCAAACATTTTACTACCTTTAGTTAGATTGATATGTTTAGTTAATAGTTTGTTTTAATTTTTTCAATAAAACTCGCCCATTCATTCATCATATCTTTGCGATAGTCTAAATGCTGAGCACCGTTATATGCTTTACTAATTTTGTTTTCTTGTTCATGAGCCAGTTGTAATTCTATAGCTTCATGCCTAAAGCCTTGTTCATGCAAGGTAGTACTCGCTAGACCCCGAAAACCATGCCCCGTCATTTTATATTTATAGCCCATTTGATATAAAGCATTAATGAAGGCGTTTTGGCTGTACGGTTTGCGAGTAGATGGGTTATAGAATACATACTGTTCTGAGAAGTTTAGCTCTTTAATTTGCTCTAATATATTTATGACTTGTGGCGCAAGTGGGACTATATGTGGTCTATCCATCTTCATCTTATCTGATGGGATACGCCAAATTTTATCGTTCCAATCAATTTCTGACCATTCCATGAACCTGAGCTCATTAGTACGTACGAATGTGTAGCATAAAAACTGTAGACCTAATTTAACGGTTATATGGCCAGTGTAGTTATTGATATCTTGCAAAAGTTTTGGCAGCTCTTTTGAGGTAATGCGGCTGTGGTTTTTAGTTTTATGCGGTTTGATTGCCGCTGATAAATCTGCTGCAGGGTTTGAGGTAGCCACACCTATACGAATAGCATGCTTAAATATTTGTCCAACTTCAGCCATTATGCGCCGCGCCATTTCATTAGCCCCGCGTTGCTCGACATTTTTACCAATCGTTAAAATATCAGGTGATGTAATATCGTCGATAAGCTTATGGCCGATAACTGGTTTAACGTCGCGTATGTAGGCTGAATAGTTGCGACTAAACGTACTTGGCGCTAAAAAGGTTTTACGGTCTGCATACCACGCTTGTGCTATGGTATCAAAAAGCTTTGACCCGTCTTGTTCGGCAAGCTTCTCCTTTTTTCTCTCTTTTGGGTTGATACCTTCATTAATAAGCTGCTTTATTTCTAGGTTGCGCTGGCGTGCTTGCTGTAAGGTTATTACTGGATACTTGCCCAAAGTGAGTGACTGTTGTTTACCTTGCCAGCGGTAAGCACTGATCCAAACTTTATTCCCTGTATGTCTTACCCATAATTGAAGGCCATCGCCATCACTATGCTTATCAGGGCGGCTAGGGGTGCATTTTTCACTTGGGGTTAGTTTGTTGATAATAGTATGAGTTAATGGCATGTTGGTATATCTCCGAGTTGGTATAATCTATACCAACAAATATACCAATATTCTATACTGTTCGCCACATACCAAGATATTCGTAAAACTCACAAAACCTCATAAAAAAAGGCCTGCCGCATCGCTGCGAACAAGCCTGATTTAATATGTGGTGGGCCCAGTAGGACTTGAACCTACGACCAAAGGATTATGAGTCCTCTGCTCTAACCAACTGAGCTATGGGCCCTAACGTTAGACGCACAATGATACCTGATTTCTCTAATTTTTCAAGTAAAAGATAAGCAGAATCAGGATTATTTACTAAATTTTAATACTTTCCACCTGCTAAAGTGAGACTACGACCGCCATCGACGTCGATAATCTGTCCGGTGACATAGCTGGCTTGTATTAAATAGAGCACGCTATGAGCGATGTCTTCGGGTTTACCGATTCGCTGTAGAGGTATGGAGTCAACGATACTATTCTGCAGCCCCGGATCGAGCGCTTGATCGCTATTGGTCTCAGGTAAAATATTGACTCCTGGTGCCACACCATTGACTCGTACAACAGGCGCAAGCTCTACTGCCAGAGACTGTACCATCATCCGCTGGGCCGCTTTTGCCATGTTATAGATACTATAACCCTTAAATGGTTTATCGTGCGCGTGAATATCGAGTAGGCTAATGATGCAGCCTTGCTGAGCTTGCAAGTAGGGCAGTAGTGCTTGGCTGAGCATCAAAGGCGCTTTAGCATTAGTTAAAAACAGCTCATCCCATTGCTCATTATCAATACTATTTATAGGGGTAGGATAAAAGCGAGAAGCATTGTGTATTAATACATCGAGCTGACCAAATGAGGTGATGATAGCTTTGACAAATGCGTCTAAGCGGTCTTTAGTATTAATCACTGATAAGTCTGCCAGTAGTACTTTGGCGCTATGCGGGCGTAGCTGATTGAGCTCGTCGCTGAGTTTTTGAGCCTCAGACTGGCTATTATGGCAGTGAATGATGACACGGTAGTTCTGACAATGGGCAGCTTTAACAATAGCCGCACCAATACGCTTAGCGCTGCCAGTGACGAGTATAACGGGGGCAGTGTTATGATCTGTCATAAGCTTGCTCATTTTGAGTTTGCAGGTGCTGAATTCGAGCGTCGCGCAGAGCCGCTCCAATAGCTGGTCCTTTTAGCCCGCTTGTAATATCAGTAATATCAATAGCATGAAAACTACTCAGCGCTAGCATCATCTGTCGGTGATGAATGGCCAACTGTAGCACTTGGCTGGTGACTAATAATTGCGAGAGTTTCTCAGGGACTTTGTGCGCGCTACAAGCTTGAATGAGATCGAGCTTTTGTGCCGCGTCTAGATCTTCTATATTATTTAGCTGCTGCGCCTGCTGAACAAAAAGACTAGCAAATTGGGTATGTGCTTTAGGCACTTTAGAGCTCTGACCTATATTACTAATGTTCTTAGAAGCTGTGCCTTTATAATTTTTCAGATGAAACAAGGAGTCATCTAGACTTGCCATAAGTAGCGCCCAGCGCTGCGAGAGGTTCAGTTGCATTTGACCGGCAAAGTATAATGCCGTTTGTGCAGTTTCTTTGATAGTAGTGTTTTGCCATGCCTGCGCGATTGCTGCAAAATTATCATTAAGCGCACCAATGTCAAATAGCGTCTGCCAATAAATATGAGGAGAGGTTTGCATAGTAGCGCGGCTAGACTCTTGCCAAACGCGCTCGCTACTCAAATGCGTAAGCTCGCCAGAAGTGGCCAGCTTACGCATTAATTGCAAGGTATCACTACTGATACTAAACCCTAAGTCATGATAACGCCCGTAAAAACGCGCCACTCGCAGCACCCGTAGCGGATCTTCGCTAAAAGCGTTTGAGACATGACGCAAGGTTTTTTGTTCAATGTCTTCTAGACCGCCATGATAGTCGATGACTTCGCCAGTGATAGGTGTATCATCGGTTAAGCTGGTCATCTCGATTGCCATAGCGTTAATGGTTAAGTCGCGGCGCTGCAAGTCATCGAATAAAGTCACGTCAGGACTGGCATGGACACTAAAGCCTTGATAACCGTGTCCTTGCTTACGCTCAGTGCGGGCAAGAGCGTACTCTTCGTGCGAGGTTGGGTGCAAGAATACAGGGAAGTCTGCGCCTACTTGTTGAAAACCTGCCGCTAGCATTTGCTCGACGCTGCTCCCTACTACCACAAAGTCTTTATCAGTCACAGGGCGACCAAGCAGCCTATCGCGAACCGCACCGCCTACTAAGTACACTTGCATGATCACCTCTAAAATCTAAATTTTGAGCAAAAAAAACCAGCTAACGCGTGACGTTAGCTGATTTTATTATAGCATAGCACTTATCACTAGATAATAAGGGCTAGTACTTACTAAAATTGCAGAACTACTTTTGTTCTTCTTCTAAATCTAATGCTTCGGTGACGGCAAGCGCAGTCATATTGACAATACGGCGAGCAGTCGCTGATGGCGTTAGGATATGTACCGGCTTGCTAGCACCCAATAAGATAGGACCAATTGAGGCGCTATTGGTTGCGGTTTTTAACAGGTTAAAGGCGATATTTGCTGCATCAAGCGTTGGCAGTATTAGCAGGTTGGCCGCTCCTCTAAATTCGGTAGAAGGGAAGTCCTCTATACGAATATTCTCATTAAGCGCGGCATCCCCTTGCATTTCACCATCGAAGTCGAAGTTGACCTTCATTTCGGTCAGTAACTCATAGACTTTGCGCATCTTCACGGCGCTTGCGCGGTTTGAGGTACCAAAGTTAGAATGCGAAACCAAAGCAACTCTTGGTGTGATACCGAAGCGCTCGAGCTGTTCCGCAGCTAATACCGTCATCTCGGCCAATTGTTCAGCAGTAGGATCTTCATGGACGTAAGTATCCGCAATAAAAATATTACGATCTTGCATCAATACCGCGTTCATTGCATAAAAATCACTAACGCCTTGTTTTTTACCGATGACGTTTTGTACATATTCTAAATGCAGCTGATAATGGCTAAACGTACCGCAGATCATGCCTTCGGCATCACCATTTTCGACCAATAAAGAGCCGATGAGTGAGGTCTTACGACGAACATCACGGCGAGCCAGCTCAATGCTAACGCCTTTACGTTTGTTCTTTTCGTAGTAGCCTTGCCAGTAGTCTTTATAGCGTGGATCATCATCTTGATTGACGATAGTCATGTTGACGCCATTTTGTAGACGTAAGCCAAGTTTTTCAATATTGGCTTCGATCACTGCCGGACGACCAACCAAAATAGGCTGAGCCAACTGTTCATCGACCACAACTTGCACGGCTAATAGAACGTTATTATCTTCGCCTTCACAGTAAACGATACGCTTAGGATCTGATTTGGCGCGAGCAAAGATTGGCTTCATTACAAACGCGGAGTTATAAACAAACTCAGATAACTGTTGGCGATACGCTTTCATATCTAAAATAGGCAGGCTAGCGACGCCTGAGTCCATAGCCGCTTGCGCGACAGCAGAGGCAATCTCAATGATTAAGTTTGGCTCGAGTGGACCTGGGATCAAATAGTCGCGACCGAAACGGCGCATCTTATCCGTGGTTTTGACATTACCTACAGGAGTGGCTTCAACATGAGCCATAGCCGCAATAGCTCGAACACAAGCGATTTTCATCTCTTCGTTAACGGCGGTTGCGCCAACATCTAAGGCGCCTCGGAAGATATAAGGGAAGCACAGTGCATTATTGACTTGGTTAGGGTAGTCTGAGCGACCGGTCGCCATAATCACGTCTGGACGTACGGAATGCGCCAATTCTGGCATAATCTCAGGCGTTGGGTTAGCAAGAGCAAAGACGATAGGATCCTTTGCCATACGTTTGACCATGTCAGGAGTTAAGATGCCAGGCATCGATAGTCCCAAGAACATATCGGCATCATCCATAACCTCTTCAATCGTCGTCGCTTCTGTATCGCGGGCATAGCGCTGCTTGGATTCGTCAAGATTATTACGGCTAGTAGACAGGATACCGCGTGAATCAGAGACAAAGATATTGTCTTTATTAACGCCTAAAGCACAGATAATATCTAAACAAGAGATAGCTGCAGCGCCTGCACCTGAACAGACAATCTTAATCTCTTCAATTTTTTTATCGATTAAGATCAGAGCGTTAAGTAGAGCGGCTGCAACAATAATAGAAGTACCATGCTGATCATCATGAAAGACGGGAATGTTCATACGCTCGCGCAGTTCGCGCTCGATTTTGAAACATTCTGGTGCTTTGATATCTTCAAGGTTGATACCACCAAAAGTCGGCTCGAGAGACGCTACCGCTTCGATAAATTTGTCAGGATCGTTTTGGGCGATTTCAATATCGAAAACATCAATACCGGCGAATTTTTTGAATAGGACGCCTTTACCTTCCATAACCGGCTTTGAGGCTAGAGGACCGATATCACCTAAGCCAAGTACTGCTGTACCATTAGTGATGACACCAACTAGATTGCTACGAGCCGTATATTTAGCCGCTAGTTTTGGATCTTTTTCGATCTCAAGACAAGGTACGGCAACTCCCGGTGAGTAAGCAAGGGCTAAGTCGCGTTGGTTGGCTAGCTGCTTGATAGGAGTGACTGAGATTTTACCTGGACGAGGATGTGAATGGTAATGAAGAGCCGCTTGTTCAAACTGTTCTATTTCTGAAGCTGGGCTGTCCGTATTCAAAGAGGTATCGTCATTCATAATAATGGCCATAGTTAGGATAAAATAGTTAGAATAAAGGTGCTATAGGAGATCCAGAGGTATCATAAAAAAGGGTGCTTCGAGCTGACTCATAAAAAAGGCTAACATCAGCGCCTTAATATTGTGAAGGCCGTTATCCATAAAAGATAAAGGCTAACATAGAGCCAAATTTTTATGAAGCACACAGCGTTTAGCTAGGCTGCTAAAGACCATACGCTAAAAAAATAACTATTCTAGCATCAATGTCAATTCACTGCCTAGTCAACCGCTACTAAATGTGCAAATTAATATAACGTTACCAGTCATTTATTCAGCATAAAATTGCCTAGAATTATCCATCAGCATTGACAAATCATAAATGGATAAGCCATAAGCAACATGCCATCTAAGAAGAGCAGCTGATCGGTAACTGCGGCGCGTTAGGGGCAGGGGGAGTCGTATCAAGCTCGGTGGCGATATCTTGTACGTCAAAAGGCCGGCTTAGTAAGTCATAAACTCTAGCCACTTCATCGAACTGGCCTTGCTGGGCGGCAGTAATGGCGCGCTGTGCCATCTCGTTACGCAGCACGTACACTGGATTATTGTTTTTCAAACTATTGATTACCTCATCGGTAGCTAAGTTAGTAAGACGGTTTAGATAACGCTGACGCCAGTCTTGCCAAACTGCTAGCGCTTCTGGAGGTAGTTCATGGCTTAAAGTCGCTAGCAATTGCTTTTCATGAGGGTATTTATCAGGGGCAACCAAGCCTAATAATGCTCGAAAGCTATTGGTATAATCGAGTAAGTTATCTTCTAATAAACTCATCCACTCAAACCCCAGCTGTAAACTCTCTTGCTCGTGGGGAAGTCCTAACTTACGACACAGCCCTTGTTGATAATGCTGCATAAAGGTAGTCTCATAAGGCGCTAAGCAGTCTGCTAAAGTCTCACGAGTTACGCTCTCAAGACGCATAAAGTGCGGTAACCAGACGTTAAGGTTCCAATAGCCAATAGCGGGCTGATTTTGATAAGCGTAACGTCCTGTGTGGTCAGAGTGGTTGTTAATCCAAGCCGGATTAAAGCGCTCCATAAAACCAAAAGGTCCAAAGTCTAAGGTGCTGCCGGTAATTGATAAATTATCGGTATTCATCACCCCATGGGCAAAGCCGATCAGCTGCCAGTCCGCAATCATACGCGCTGTACGCTCGACAACATTGCTCAAAAATGCCAGTACCGGCTGCTCAGTATCGCGGCACTCTGGATAGTAAGTATCGATCATATAGTCAGTAAACTCGCCGAGTAAGTCCGGTGCAAAGCTCGCTATCCATTCGACATGACCGAGGCGTACATGACTGTCTGCTACTCGCATCAAAGCGGCGCCTGCTTCCATTGTTTCGCGGCGCACGGGCGTATCTGAGACCACAAACCCAAGCGCATTGGAGGCGGGGATACCTAGCTGGGCAAAAGCATGGCCACACAAGTACTCACGGATAGTACTACGTAGTACCGCCCGGCCATCTCCCATTCGCGAGTAAGGGGTCAGGCCGATACCCTTAAGATGCAGGTCTTGTAAAGTGTCATTATTATCCAAAACTTGCGCCATCAGTAGGCCGCGTCCATCGCCCAATTGTCCCGCCCACTGTCCAAATTGATGACCGGCATAAGCCATCGCTAGCGGCTCAAAACCCTCAGGCACATAGTGTCCGCCGACGATATCGACCCAATGCTCCATCAGCTCGCTATCAGCTGACCAGCCTAATTGCTCAGCGACTTGTGAGTTGAAGTGGCCGGCACGCGGGTTATTCAGAGCGCTTGGCGGTTGCTTATGATACAGACGCGGGTCTAATTTGGCATAGCTATTTTGGTAGCGCATAACGGCTTCCTATTATAATTAAATCTCTTAAAAAGCCACTATAACATAGCCACCATATCGCAATGATAAGCTCTGTTGCTTAGTAGTAATTTATATTCAGCAGACGCTATAAATACAGAAAAATTCCAGACAAAAAAATCCCTCTATCTGTCACAGATAGAGGGTAGGAGAAACTTATTGATTGACGAAAACTAGAGTAAAAACTGGCTTAGTTAAACTTAAGCGGCTTTATTATCAAAGCCAATCGAGCGAAATGCGGTTTTGAGATTGTTATTGTGCTCAAAGATTTTTTGCTCAACTTTGATATATTCGTGCTTAAGCTTATCATCAACCTCATGCAAGCGATCAGCAAAATCCGTCTTTTTCATCTCAACTGCTTTGGCTTTTAGCGCTTGCCATTCTTCAACGGTTTGTTTAAACGCATCATATTCAAACTTAATACGATCTTGGAAATTTTGCATCGCTTGTGGAATATCGATACCGTCAGAAGTTGCTTTGTCGATTTGCTGCTGCGCACGCTTAAACTGCATTTGTACTTCGGCATGTTTAATCGTGGTGTCATCCACTCTACGCAGCTCACTAGTCAAACCAAGCTTAGATAAACCTAAGATTAACCATTTTGTTGGATCGTACTGCCACCACTTCACGCCATTGCGATAGTCGTATTGGAAGAAGTGATGATAGTTGTGATAACCCTCACCCCAAGTAAAGATAGCTAAGATTGCGTTATCACGTGCACTATTAGTATCGGTATAAGGGCGCGTACCAAACATATGGCACAAAGAGTTGATAAAGAAAGTAAAATGATGAGTCAGCACTAGACGTAGTAAGCCTGCTAGCACTAGCGTACCCCAAACATCACCGATCAACCAACCTACAGCGGCAACCATAGCGACGTTGGTCGCTAAGACCCAAAGACCATAATACTTATGCTGAATTTGTAGCACTTTATCTTTGGTTAGATCAGGAATGTTTTTGTAGTCAAAGCGGCCACTAGGGTAGTTACGTAGCATCCAGCCAATATGGCTAAAGAAAAACCCACGCTGCGCTGAATACGGATCTTCCATACGATCATCGACATGACGATGATGGGTGCGGTGACCTGAGACCCAATCAAAGGCCGAACCTTGCACAGCAAGCGTTGATCCTAATAGTAAGAAGTTTTTTACCAAAGGATGCGCTTTGTAGGCGCGATGCGACAGCAAGCGATGATAGCCTGCAGTGATACTGATACCTGTCCAAACCATAAAGGCGCCAAAGACACCCCAGACTGGTGCGCTGACTTGATGCGTTAGCAGATACCAAGGGGTGATAACTGCGGCTGCAATAGGCGTTGCTATCAGAAAAATCGCAGGTACTAAGTTAATAGGCGACTTTTGAAATTCAAGTTCAAGAGGGTCGACACCTTCAAAATTAACTGCTGAATTCCCATTCTTGTAGCCACTCGTGGCAGCAAACTGAGTATCTGCTGCTGCATCGGTATTGCTTTTGTTATTATCAAACCACGTCTTAACACGTAGCGCTTGAGTGCCAGCAGTTTGTATAAGCGCATCACTAGACTTCATAGCAAGACGTAAGCCTTTAAGTGGTAAACCTATTACTTTTTTAGCAATCATGTAATATCCCTAACGGTATTAATTTCAGCGTCTATATTACCTTAAATAATCCATAAAGTGAACAGATATACACTAGAAAAATATTGCTAAATAACAATAACTTGTATGAGTTATAGGATATTTATAATGAAAGCCATGTTAACTATCAGGAATTAAGCGAAAGTGTAAAACTGTGCGGAGATATGTTACGTAAGGCATGGCGCTTAGTGAGCTGATATAGCTTGTTATTATTCAAGAAAAGTCTATAGTTTCTAGCAAAATATCAATCGAGAACTCTCGACGCTAGGGTCATAATAATTGCGAAGGAATATCGGTGATAATCACATCGACTTGCCACTCTATTAGCTGCTTTATCGCCTCGATATCATTGACAGTCCAAGCGCTCACCGGTAACTGATAGCGGTGACAGTTAGCAATGATTTGCTCGTTTAACAACGCATAATGAAAACCCAGTTGTGTACAGCCCAATCTTAGCGCTGTATTAGGTGCCGATGAGATAAGACTAGGTTCGAGCACTAATAATCCACGAGGTATCGATGATAGCTGCTGATGTCGCTGTAATTGGGCGAGCAGCTTTTTATCAAAACTAGTCAATACAAGCGGCAGGCTCGACAATGGGCTATTAACTAAGTAGCGCAATAACGCTTGCACAAGTTTGGCGTGATCAGTGCGCTCGTGAGTCTTAATCTCAAGCTCGATATGAGTAAACTGGCTCAAAGTATGAGCCTGACTTTTTAACTCTGTCACCTCATAAGCCTTAGCGGTACTGGTGTTATCTATGCCCAACAGACTATTAAGCGCTTGACGTTGAGGCTTAAATGAAGGAGCAGACATCGAAAGCGGTAACGACTGCGCTAACATATCGAGCGTAATGATGTGGTGGCCCGATTGGGTATGACGTTGAATCTCGCGCAGACTCAATTGGTCAATCCTCGCTTGCAAGCCGCATAAACGCTGCAGGGTGTCGTCATGAAAAACGATCAAATGACCATCGGCGGTAAGTTGCACATCGAGCTCGACGCCTGCTAAGCCCTTTGCTAGCAAACGCTTGGCGTGTTGAAAGCCGAATAAAGTATTCTCTAGTGCTTCCACGCGGGCGCCGCGATGACCAAGGAGTTGCGTTTTTTTGAAATTTATCATAATAAGGCATGAATCTGTTGAATGATAAGAGCCGGTTATTATACCTCTCATAAGCTGTCTTCTATGATAGAACGTTTACTTTGACGGTTAATTATTGACTACGGCGTATTCAGGCATTCTGTGTTGTGTTTTTGCAACTAACGCTGATTTTACAGCTAATAGCGGCTTTTATTTGTATATCTGGAAATTGTGATGCTGAACATCTTAGGCAAACCCCGTATAATGATTGCATTTTCAATTGAGTGCCATTCTCTAAAGTAGCTATTCTTTAAAACAGCCATTTTCAAATCGTCTCTTGTACAGTGCTATAGATAATGAATATGGTTCACCCTTGATTTACAAAGGATAATTGGCTATAAGGTGATTGGCTATAAAGAGTAACAAACGATAAAGAGTCACAAAGGCAGCTATAAAAAGGTCAGTAACTCAGGAGCTAAACGAGTATGAGCGTAGTCAAAAATAAGTGGATGAAATGGCAGCAGGTTGCTGGTATTGGTTTGGTGTGTGGATTAGCCGTTGCTGGCTGTAGTCGCCCAGACGATGAGGACAGCGTTGATACTACTGACATCACTGCTGAGCAGCAAGCCGCCGGTGATGCTGATGTTGCACCCGCAATGAGGTGTGATGACCCTATGGTTCAAGACCGCCTCAAAACTGCGTTAAAGAATACTTTAGATCAACAAACGCAAACGCTCGCGGCTAACTATGCAAACAATGCAGATGTTGCCATTAGCAGTAGCATGCTCGATACTAAAGTGGGCAATATCAAGATTGACGTACAGAACGCCGCTATTTTACAAGAAAGCAATGCTAGCGGCATGACCACTTGTCAGGCGAGCGTCAGCATGACCTTGCCTAGCGAGGACTTGTACCAAGCAAGCTTAATAGATTCATCCAATAATAAACCAAGCCTGCAAGCGCGTTTGGCTAACGAAAATATTCGTATCAATAATAATATGCTTGTAGATGATGCTTTTAGCTATGTCATTGGCGCTCAAAACGGTCTAGTGCAAGCACGTATCGCAGGCCAACCTGCTTTGATCCGCATTGTTGCTGATGTTATGGCAGGCTCGTCACTCAAAACCATGCTAGATGAGCAAGCAGCGATTCGCCGAGCAGAGGCGGCGACTGAGCGTAGAGCCGCTGCGTCAAACAGAGAAGAGAATCAAACTATCCGTCAGCCCAGAACAGTGACGCCAGTAGAGCCCATTCGTCAAGCGACTCCGCCAACACCACCGGCACCGCCAACGATTAATCAAAGCAGCAATGCTAATGGTAATGAAGAAAGTACCGCAGCGGCTATCACTAATGACAAAACTCCGGTAAAACCCGCGCTCCCTAAGGTAGCTCCTGAAGATAATAGTATTGATATGGTCATCGTTGAAGATGATAGTGCGACTTACTAAGCTTTATTTTGGCTATGTCTAAAAGTTGTTCATGACCTAGCCAATAATCAATAAACAAAGCGCCGATAGATTTAAGCTATTGGCGCTTTTTTAGGCGTGATTAAACAGCGCTATTGACCGCCATCGAGATTTTGTAAAACCTGACTATCCCATAAGACTTCAGAGACTTGAGCAGGATCGGTACAAAAACGTGCCGCGACAAATAACCAATCAGATAACCGATTGATCAAGCTGACAGCGGTACTACGGATAGCTTGCGGGCGCTGCTGTTGTAATAACACGGCCTGACGCTCAGCGCGGCGGCACACGGTTCGCGCTATGTGCAATTGACTGACTAATACCGATCCTGTCGGCAAAATAAAGTCTTTGAGCGGTGGCAAACTAGTATTCATGCTATCTATCTGCTGCTCCAACCAGTCAATATGAGTCTCGTTCACGCCCTCGTACTCTGGCATTGCAAGCTCACCACCAATGTTGAAGAGTAAATGCTGAATAATCACTAAGGCGTGCGCAAAGTCTGACTCATTTATGAGGGATAAATGCTTAGATGGCTCTCTATTAGCAACCGTGTTCATTTGCGTTAATTGGGCGCGTACTAAGCCAACATGCGAGTTGAGCTCATCGATATCACCCATCACCGTGAAGAGCATATCGGCTTTGCTGACGCGGCTACCATCCGCCATGCCTGTCGTGCCATCATCGCCAGTGCGGGTGTATATCTTACTTAAACGATTGCCCATTTATAACTCCTTATCTTTTATATCTAAAATGCGTGATGCGCTGAAAGGTCTGTTTCTTTAATGGTTTTATTTAACAGCGCCCAGCGCTCATTGTAGTATTTTATGTCCATTTTCGCTAAGATAATGCGTTAAGATTTATATCACTTTATTTTATCAAAAGGCTATTTTGTTATGACTACCTCAGTTACCGATGCGCAGTCTCAGCTTGTTGTATACGACTCATTGACGGCCCGCAAGCAGTCCTTGCAGCCCTTAGTGGCTGGCAAGTTAGGAATGTACGTCTGCGGCATGACGGTTTATGATTACTGTCACATCGGACACGCGCGGGTGATGGTGGCTTTTGATATGGTAGTGCGTTGGCTGACCCAGTTAGGGTATGACGTCAATTATGTGCGCAATATTACTGATATCGATGACAAAATTATTGCGCGGGCTATCGAAAACAATGAGGATATCGGTACTTTGACTGAGCGCTTTACCAAAGCGATGCATGAAGATGCTGCCGCGCTTGGCTGCTTGAGTCCGGATGCAGAGCCGCGCGCGACAGATCACATCGATGAGATGCAGCAAATGATCACCACTTTAATCGAAGGCGATTATGCCTATGCTGCCGATAACGGCGATGTCTATTATGCCGTCGATAGCTTTAGCGATTATGGCAAGCTCTCTAAGCGAAAGCTGGAGGATATGCAAGCGGGTTCTCGAGTTGAAGTTGAAAATATCAAGCGCAATCCTTTTGACTTTGTCTTATGGAAAGCGGCAAAAGCGGGTGAGCCGCAGTGGACTTCTCCTTGGGGACAAGGGCGTCCAGGTTGGCATATTGAATGCTCCGCCATGTCGACTAAATGCTTGGGTAATACCTTTGATATCCATGGCGGCGGTCACGATCTGCAGTTTCCGCATCATGAAAATGAGATTGCGCAATCGGAGGCGGCGACAGGCTGCGAGTACGCGAACAACTGGATGCATGTCGGCTTTATCAATGTCGATGGCGAAAAGATGTCTAAGTCTTTAGGCAACTTTTTTACCATACGTGAGGTGACTAACAGATATCATCCTGAGACCGTGCGGTTTTTCTTGTTATCGAGCCACTACCGTAGCCAAGTCAACTTCTCTGATAGTGCCTTAGATGAGGCGCATAATAGCCTAAGTAGATTGTACAATGCGCTTAGGATCGCTGAGCAACAACAAAATCAAACCCTTGAGATGGATAATGAGCTTATCAATCAAGTGTATCAAAGCGCGGCAGGTCAAGCCTTTATAGCCGCTATGAACGATGATTTTAATAGTTCAGCGGCTATTAGTATCTTGTTTGGTCTAGCAAGCGAAGTCAATAAAGCGGCCAAAGCGGAGGATACGGACAAGGCTTGGCAGTCAGCCCAGCAGCTACGAGCGCTTGCCAAATCATTAAATATCCTACAGCAACCGCCAAAGCAGTTTTTGCAAGCGGTTATTGGCGAAGAGTCGGAGTATGGGCTTAATGATGCAGCTATTGATGCGCTTATTATTGAGCGTGGCGACGCCAAAACCAACAAAGACTATGCGCGGGCTGATGAGATTCGAGGGCAGCTAAAAGAGGCGGGCATTGAGCTTGAGGATAGTAGCGCTGGCACGACTTGGCGCCGCGCTTAATGCTAAAAATAGCACTAACATAGACGCATACTAACAAATAAAGTCAGTTCTATACTGGCTTTATTTTATGGACTGCTTTAATTTATCAGCATACTTCTGCTAGAAAACGATAAATATGACTAAGTCTCAGGTTTTTACATCCTGTCGTGCAAAGCGCTGCAAAACAATGGCTCATAGTAACAAGCATGATAAACCTAAGGGCGTTACTGACATTGCCGATATGGTTTTGCTCGATAATCCTCTATGCAGTAGCGTAGCTAAGACGAGGGGTGCTACGCGCTCTTTGCAATCGATGTCATTCATGCGCTCGCATAGTATGATGACAGTTTATGCTCTGATAGCTTGGACAGTGCTATCAATTATTACTCTACCTACTTATGCTGCAGAAAACAGTCAAAGTAGCCAAGATAATACGGCGGATAGCTCGCCGATATCGATTACCACTCAGCCTGACAGTATCGTTGATTACGCTGAAGATAAGATTAGCAGTATCGATTTAGAAGACATCAATCCTACCGAAATAGTTAGCAAGGTCATCGATCCCTCAGAAAAGATAGCGGTGCCGCAAGCTGGGTATTTGCAAGGTGATACTGAGATTACAGGCGACTATAACGCGAACTATTATCCTCTTAATAAGCTTAATGAAGGCTTGCCGCCTTTGTCTGAACCACCGCATTTATCGAGTCCATTAGCGACAATGGAGTTTTTTCAATCCGCTATTATGAAACAGCAATTCGGGTTGGCCGCTTACGCGCTCAATATGAACCTAATTGATAGTGAGCGACAGCCTAACCGCGCTGTTGAGCTGGCAAAACGTCTAGATTATTTATTGCGTAAAAAAGAGCTGTATGTCTTCAATGATATGCCGGATCGTCCCGATGGCTTGATTGAGCCGACGATAGGCAGCAGCAGTAGTGTGCGCGGCATTCCGCGTCGCTCGATCCGCTTGGGCTATATGGATTATCGTGAGCGCCGTGTACCGATTTCTATAGAGCGTGTACGCGTTGGTGATCAGCAGCCGGTTTGGGTGTTTTCAGCGCATACTGTTGGCAATATAGATAATCTGTATGAGCAGTATCAGCCTGCTAAGTTTGAACGTTACTTACCGTTAATACTGACCGCGCGCCTCTTCGGTATCGCTATCTGGGAATACTGCGCCCTGCTGTTATTTTTCCTAGCGACTATGGGTCTGGGATGGTTGCTGAGTACAGGCGTTGGCAAGCTTATCAATATGGGGGCAAGTAAAGGCGATGAGCAAAAAAGCGAGAGCGTAGGGCGCCGCAGTGTTAAGGATATGGCCAGTAAACTGACCGTACCTTTAACCTTGACTATTAGCTTCTCTTTGGTCTATACCTTAGCTTCTGGCGGTTTTCCTTATCTTGATGCAGTAGCAACCGCGACTCGGCCTATCATTTGGGTGTTTTTAGTCATCAGTACGGTATGGCTAGGGATTCGAATTATTCATTTTTTTGCGAATCGTTATAAAGACTTGCAAATCGATAGTTTAGGTGAAGAGCAGCTCGATAAATACCGCATCCGCCTCACTTATGTCTCGATATTTAGACGTGTCTTTATCTTTGTCATGATTCTGGGCAGTATTTGGATTGGCATCAGTGAGTTTACTAATATCGAGGGCTTAGGAAAGACTTTATTAACGTCGGCGGGTATTGCTGGGGTAGTAATTGGGGTGGCAGCCCAGCCTACTTTAGGTAATATTATCGCTGGCATGCAGGTGGCTATCACTCAGCCCGTACGAATCGCAGATACTGTAATGATAGAAGGCGACTGGACGACTATTGAAGATTTGCGTTACACCTATGCCGTGCTCAAAACTTGGGATGAGCGTCGATTGATTATACCGATGCGCCATTTTGTCACTGAGATTGTCGAAAACTGGTCACACACTCAGTCCCACCAGACAAGACCGGTTTATCTCTATGTTGATTATGGCGTCGATGTTGAGGTAATCAGAAAAAAATTCATTGAAGTCGTCAAAGATCAGGAGCTGTGGGATGGAGAAACGGAACCTGAGTTATTTGTCACTGAGGTAACAGAAGATACTATCACCTTGCGCGGCGCGCTCGCTTCTGATAGTCCCTTTAATGCTTGGATACTTGAATGTCAAGTTCGTGAAGTTATGCTTGCTTATTTATACGAGGAACAAAAATCGTATCTACCAACCGAACGCATAACGTTTAAAGAGGACTAAATAAGGATACTAATTAAAGAGACTAATTAAAGAGGCTTAGCGATAAAAATAGGATGTGAGAAGGCGTTGAATTTGCTATAATATGGCGTTATTTTAAAGGGATAACTAAGACATCAAGATAGCTGCTGCGTTATATTTACGCCTTTATCATCTTGCAGTCTAGCTCCCACCCATCAAAATAGCCACTATTAGGGGTATGTATGTTACGTATTGTCGATGAAGCCTTAACTTTTGATGACGTGTTATTGTTACCCGCCTATTCTGAAGTCCTGCCAAAATCTGCCGATCTCTCTACGCGCTTAACCAGAAACATCACTTTGAATCTACCCTTAGTCTCTGCTGCTATGGATACGGTGACTGAATCTGAGATGGCCATCACTATGGCGCAATTGGGCGGCATCGGTATTTTGCATAAAAGCATGGATATCGATAAGCAGGCCACGCAAGTACGCCGCGTCAAAAAGTTTGAAGCCGGTACGGTTGTCGATCCTATTACCGTACATCCTGAGATGACTATTGGGGATCTATTAAGGCTCACTGAGGACAATAACATCTCAGGCGTACCGGTCGTAGAAAAAGGCACTGATAAAGTCGTCGGTATTGTCACTCATCGTGACTGGCGCTTTGAGACCAATCTAAAGCAGCCTGTCAGTGAGATCATGACCCCAAAAGAGCAATTAGTAACGGTTCATGAAGGCGAGAGCAACGAGAACATCAAAAAATTGCTGCACGAGCATCGCATTGAAAAAGTGATTGTCATTGATGATGATTTTCGTCTGCGTGGTTTGATTACGGTCAATGACTTTGCTAAAGCTGAAAACAATCCAAACGCTTGTAAAGATGATAAAGGTCGTCTGCGCGTCGGCGCCGCTGTCGGCACTGGGGCGGACACTGAGTCGCGCGTAGAAGCTTTGATCGCCGCTGATGTCGATGTATTAGTCGTTGATACCGCTCATGGACATTCTAAAGGCGTGATCGAAAAGGTTTCTTGGATTAAAAAGAACTTTCCAAATATCCAAGTCATCGGTGGTAATATCGCCACAGGAGATGCCGCCTTAGCCTTACGTGATGCAGGCGCTGATGCTGTAAAAGTCGGTATTGGTCCTGGCTCTATCTGTACTACTCGCATCATCGCTGGTATCGGCGTGCCGCAAATATCGGCGATTGATAATGTTGCAAGCGCGCTAAAAAACAGCATTCCGCTGATTGCTGACGGCGGTATCCGTTATTCAGGAGATATGGCCAAAGCTATCGCTGCTGGTGCCTCTTGTATCATGGTCGGATCCTTAATGGCAGGTACTGAAGAAGCGCCAGGAGAGGTTGAGTTATTTCAAGGGCGCTATTATAAAGCTTACCGCGGTATGGGTAGCCTTGGCGCGATGTCAGGCTCGAACGGCTCCTCGGATCGCTACTTCCAAGATGCCAAAGATGGCGTAGAAAAATTAGTACCCGAAGGCATCGAAGGCCGTGTTCCTTATAAAGGTCCAGTCGCCGGTATCGTCAATCAATTGGTCGGCGGTCTGCGCTCATCAATGGGTTATACAGGCAGCGCGACTATTGAGGAGATGCGTAGCAATCCGCAATTCATCAAAGTGACCTCAGCAGGTATGAAAGAGTCGCATGTCCATGATGTGCAAATCACTAAAGAAGCGCCTAACTATCGTGTATAAGCTATCGCGTATAAGCGCTTAAGTGTGAAATCTCTTATCAAACTATAAGCATTATTTAAAATATAATAATTGCGAGATACAAACAGTCAACAATGCTCTGTCATTGTTGACTGTTTTTTTTCGTAAAATAACGGGGTAGTAAAGCCCCTTATAAAAGAATGGTTATACTGGTGTCTAACAGCGTACTTTGCGAGCAGTCTTCAAAGGTCGACTTGCAACTTATGATGTAAATGTTAAAGATGGTTATTGCTGATTTTGAGTTGAGCTTTTTGAGCTAATTTTTTTAAGATAGGTGTTTTTTAAACTAAGTGTAAGGATGTCATAACAATGAGCTATTTCGGTACGGACGGTATTCGTGGGAAGTTTGGGGAGTTGCCAATCACCCCTGATTTTATTCTTAAATTAGGCTATGTAACCGGACAAGTACTGATAGAAAGCCAAAGCAATGCTGCGCGTAAACCCAGTGTCGTCATCGGTAAAGATACGCGGCTGTCGGGCTATGTCATCGAAGGCGCGCTACAAGCAGGCTTTAATGCTGCAGGCGTAGATGTCCACATGCTAGGGCCGCTACCTACGCCTGCGATTGCGCATCTGACTCGTAGCTTTAATGCCGACGCTGGGGTGGTGATTTCTGCATCCCACAATCCGTATTATGATAATGGTATCAAGCTGTTCTCAGGCGATGGTAAAAAACTTACCGATGAGATGCAAAACGCTATCAATGCAAAATTAGATGATATCATGACAGCGGATCCAACAGACGAGGCCGCGCTAATGATGCCTATTGCCGATCCTGCTAAACTCGGTAAAAATCATCGCATTGATGATGCTAAAGGCCGCTATATTGAGTTCTGTAAGGGCAGCTTCCCTTATCAGCATGATCTCAATCACCTCAAAATCGTCGTGGACTGCGCCAATGGAGCCGGTTATAGCGTAGCGCCAAGAGTACTACGCGAGCTTGGCGCTACGGTTATAGCGATTAATAATACGCCTGACGGTATCAATATAAATTCTGACTGCGGCTCTACACATCCTGAAGGCTTGCAGCAAGCTGTGCTTGAGCATAATGCAGATGTCGGCATCGCGCTTGATGGTGACGGCGACCGTATCGTTATGGTGGATGACTTAGGTCATCTAGTCGATGGCGATGGTATCCTTTATGTGCTTGCCACGCAGGGTAAACAGCTGGCAAAAGGGGTTGCCGGTACCTTGATGAGCAATATGGGTCTAGAGCTGGCGCTACAAGCAAAAGGGATTGAGTTTATCCGTGCCAAAGTTGGCGATCGTTATGTGATGCATGAGCTTGAAGCGAAAGGCTGGATATTAGGCGGCGAACCCTCAGGCCATATCTTGTGTTTAGATAAGAGCCGTACCGGCGACGCCATTATAGCAGGGCTACAAGTGCTAGCAGTGATGCAAGAGCAAGACAGAGCTTTGAGCGCCTTAATTGAGGATTTTGTTGTTTTACCGCAAAAGCTAGTGAACGTGCGTCTAGCGAAGATGCAAGATCCTTTTGCCAATCCCGAGCTAGTCGCAGCTTTTGACGAAGCGCAGGCCAAGCTTGTAGGCCGTGGTCGGTTGCTCATACGTCAATCGGGTACAGAGCCGATGATTCGGGTGATGGTAGAGTCCGATGATGAGATAGAATGCGATGTTATGGCGAATGAGCTCGCCGATCAAATCAAAGCTCATTTGGGCTAGGGCGTGTTGAACATTTATAAGAAGGAGTCTTTATGAGTATGGATTTTACCGATCAGCGTTTGTCTTACGAAAAGGGTGAGCTTGATCAGTCCTCAGTACCAGAGTCGCCATTTGCGCTATTTAAAGCTTGGATGAATGAAGCCATCGTGCAAAAGGTACAAGAGCCTTACGCAATGAGTCTAGCGACATGCGGCGCGGATAATAAACCTAGCGTGCGTATCGTTTTATTGCGGGAGGTGACTGATAGCGGCATTGTTTTTTATACCAATTATGAGAGCGCTAAAGGCCAAGATATCGCTCAAAACCCCAATACCGAGGTGCTATTTTTTTGGCACGAGCTTGAGCGTCAAGTCCGCATTAGTGGCTCTATTGCCAAAATTGCCGCTGACAAATCGGCTCAGTACTTTCAAAAGCGCCCGCACGATAGCCAAGTCGGCGCTTGGGTGAGCCAACCGCAAAGTGGAGAAGTGGCCAATAGAGAAGTAATGGAGGATAAATTTGCTCAGTTATTACAAGAGTATCCCCAAGATTCCAAAGTGCCAACGCCCGAATTTTGGGGTGGCTATGAGATTACTATTGAGCGTATTGAATTTTGGCAAGGCCGCGCCAATCGTGTGCATGATCGCATCGTTTATACGAAACAAAACAGTAGTTGGACCACTAAACGCTTATTGCCTTAAATAGTGAGGAAGATTAGTTTTATCATAACCGTCTAAGCTAGTATTAGACTGTTTTTATTTATCTTTAAGGAATAGTGAAATGGATTTTGCTAATACCATCCCGCCCAAAGCGCCCAGTGCTTGGCTCGATATGGACGCGCTTGATCATAATATTCAGTTGGTTAATCAAAAGACCCAAGCCATCAATCTACGTTTAGCGACTAAGTCGATTCGCTCTATTGATATGCTCAACTATATCAAAGAAAAGTCGCACAATTTTATCGGTTTGATGTCTTACGCCGCCGAGGAATCATTGTATCTGTTAGAAAATGGCTTTGACAATATCCTTTGTGCTTACCCAACTTTGGATATGACAAGCGTTGCTGCCACCTTTAAATACACTAAGCAGGGTGCAACCATGATTTGGATGGTTGATCGCCCTGAACATGTGGATGTGTTAAATGCAGTTGCTAAAGCCCATGACGTTATCATTGATGTTTGCCTCGATATCAATATGTCGATGCCACTACCTAAGCTTTATTTCGGCACTAAGCGTTCAGCATTAATGGATACCAAAGACGTAAAAAAATTGCTAAAACATATTAAAAAATGTCCAAATGTTACGGTCAGTGCGGCAATGGGCTATGAGGCACAAATTGCTGGCTTAGCTGAACACGTACCCGGTAAAGCCTTATTAACTCCTGCTATTCGCTTGCTTAAACAGCGCTCAAAAAAGCAAGTAAGTAAACGGCGCAGCTCGATAGTCGCTTGGCTAAAAAAACAAGGCTATACGCTAGAACTAGTCAATGGCGGCGGTAGCGGTAGTATGGACTTTACTTCAAGCCAGCCTGAGATTACTGAGATTACTGTAGGTTCTGCTTATTATAAGCCCGCTTATTTCGATCATATGGACAGTATGGAGGCGTTTCAGCCAGCAGTCGGGTTTGTGCTACCCGTTACTCGTCAACCCGAAAAAGGCGTGATCACCTGTCACGGTGGCGGCTTTATCGCCTCGGGGGCGGTGGGCGAGGATAAAGCACCTTCGATTCATTATCCAAGCGGCTTATCGATACTAGCCGATGAAGGTTTCGGTGAAGTGCAAACGCCCATGGCTATTGCTAAACCTGCTGCCATCAATATCGGCAACTATGTTTGGTGTCGGCACGCCAAAGCAGGCGAGCTTTGTGAGCATTTCAACGAACTTATTGGTTATCGGCAAGCTGCGCAGGTGACCACGGCTAATGATAAAAAAGCAAAAAAGGAATTTGACACTATGATGACTTATCGAGGAGCGGGACAATGTTTTCATTGACACAGTGGCAAGGAAGCCATAAATGGGAAAACTGGGTTGGCTACGTCAGCGCTGAGCCTGAACAAAAGCTAACGCCTTCTTCCGTGGAAGAGCTACAAGATATCGTCAAAAAAGCTCGGGCTACTAATAAGCGCGTTCGAGTGACAGGAGCGGCGCATTCATTCAGTGGCTGCGCTAAGCCTGAAGAGATTGCTATTAGTCTGCATAATATGCGCGGTTTGATTTCAGTCGATAAAGACGCGAAACAGGCTACGCTGTATGCCGGAACTTATTTATTTGAGATAGGAGATGCATTGCGAGAACACGGCCTTGCGCTTGAGAATATGGGCGATGTGCAAGAGCAGAGTATCGCAGGCTCTGCGAGTACTGCGACCCATGGCACAGGTCTAACCTTAGGATCTATTGCCAATCAAGTCATCGCTTGGGAATGGGTAGATGGCAAAGGAGAGCTGCACACTCATCAAAGAGGGGACCCGCAAACTGATGAGCTTGGCAATGCGCTGCATGCTAGCCTCGGTATGCTCGGTATCTTTACTAAGCTGACTATTCAAGCCGTTGACCTGTATGGACTCGCAGAACGCAACGAAGTAATGACGTTTGAAGAGGGTTTATCCCGCTTTCATGATATGGCTCACGAGCACCGTCATCTAGAGTGGTTCTTATTTCCCGGCACCAATAAACTGCAGCAAAAAACCTTGTCAATCATTGCACCAAAAGCCATGACAGGCTGGCAAAAATTTAAAGATCAATTTGACAGTAAAGTCACTTTGAATGGCGCTTTTTATGTATTGTCAGAGATGGCAAGAATGAACCCAAAGTGGACCAAAAAAGTTAGTCAAATCTCCGCTAGCTCCATCCCCAATACTAGACGCGCAGGTTATAGCTATGAGGTATTTCCTACTCCTCGCGGCGTCAAATTCAATGAGTCAGAATACTTTATAAAGCTCTCTGATTTTGATGCTTGTATCTCTGAGGTGAACAGTATTTTGTTAAAGAACAATAAAGGCTCGCATTTTCCTATTGAAGTGCGTACTCATAAAGGAGAGACCGGCATGCTCAGTCCCACGCAAGGTGAAGACTGCGCGGTACTGTCCTTTCATGTCTATAAAGGCATGGATAGCGAACCGTTATTCAACTGGTTGTATGAGTATATGAAAAAGTGGCAAGGCCGTCCGCATTGGGGTAAAGTCAATAAGCTGAATACTGATGAGCTCCATAAGCTGTATCCTGATCTCAAACGTTTCTTAGAAATTAGAGAGCAGTACGATCCTGATGACCTCTTTATGAATAGCTGGCTTGAAGAGAAATTCTTAGGGTACAAAGCCTCAAATTAACTTTGATTAGGCAAAAAAAACAGCTCAATTAGAGCTGTTTTTGGTTTGCGAAACACTGTTTATAAGAACATTAGTTATAGTAGTATTCACTTCGCTACTTCATCAGATTAGGCTGCACCGCTTGGTCGTAGTTATCTTCAAGGCGCATAGCTCGCTGGTAGCTATCTAGGCTAGCTAGCTGCAAAGCGTATTGTTTGACATGGACGTAATCATCTAATTCTTTATTTCGTGCCATCATAATCAAATCAAAGGAAAGCATAAAATCGGCTCCGCTCAATTTGTTGGCCACAATAAAAGATTTATTTTCGACAACTTTGTTTAAATAGCTCAACATCTTGTGTTTTTCACGAGCAATGTAGCGATCTAAAAACACATCATCGCTTTTTATAGAGTTGCGTGTAAATATCTCTAATACTATAGGCACCATAAACGAGCTTTCAGCGAAGTGGATCCATTGTAGGTACTCGCCATACTCATTACTATCAACCGCAGGGCGCAAACGCTCGGATGCGAAACGCTCAATCAACAGCTCAGTAATAGCCCCTGATTCTGCGAAAAGTTGACCGTCCACTTCTACAACAGGAGACTTACCTAATGGATGCACCGCTCTTAAACTATCTGGTGCCATAAAGCTTTTTGCATCACGCTGATGACTGACAATCTCATAAGCAACACCAAGCTCTTCTAACAACCACAAAATACGCATAGAGCGCGATTGGTTTAGATGGTGCAAGCGAATCGTACTATTAGGTTTGATACCTCATCTCCTTTAGGCATTGAGCTTATTTAGTAAATGTTTGGCAGCATCTTCTGAAGACGCTGGGTTTTGACCGGTGATAAGCAGACCATCTTCAACGACATAAGATTCCCAGTCGCTTGCTTTTTGATAGTTACCACCATTCGCTTTTAGCGCATCTTCTACTAAGAAAGGCACGACATCGGTCAGGCCAACAGCGTCTTCTTCTGAGTTGGTAAAGCCTGTGACGGTTTTACCTTTCACTAGATATTCGCCATCGACCTTGACATTTTTGAGCGCAGCAGGAGAGTGACAAACAAAGGCAACCGGCTTGTCTTGCTGTACAAAAGTCTCAATCAAACTGATCGAGTCTTTATCGACTGCTAAATCCCACAGTGGGCCATGACCACCAGGATAAAATACGCTGTCAAAATCTTCGGCTTTCATATCCGCCAGTTTTTTAGTATTGGCGAGATGCTTTTGTGCTTCGCTGTCTTGTTTGAAGCGTTTTGTGTCTTTGGTTTGAGCGTCCTCAGTATCGCTACTAGGATCTAAGGGCGGCTGACCACCAGCAGGAGAGGCGAGGGTAACATCAACGCCAGCATCGATAAAAGCGTAATAAGGCGCAGCAAACTCTTCTAGCCAAAAGCCAGTTTTTTTACCGGTATCGCCTAATTCGTCATGTGAGGTTAGTACCATTAAAATTTTCATAATTATCCTTATTTATAGTTGGGCTGTATAAACGATTAGCTGTAAAGCCAATAGCACTATGAATTAACAGGGTTGGCTCATAGTGCGCATTTAGTTTTCGCCAATTTTACTGTGTGACATCCGTTGCTATATCAGGTCAGTTGCTATACTACGTCAGCGACTTTGACGACGGTTTTACCGAAGTTATCGCCATTGAGCATCCCTACAAACGCATCAGGCGCTTGATCTAGACCATCAGCGATATACTCTTTGGTTTTGACTTTTCCTGAAGCGACCATCTCGCTCATAGTTTTTAGGAATTGAGGGAAGTGCTCACCGTACTCTTCAAAGATAATAAAGCCTTTGACGGTCATACGCTGTCTTAGTACTAGTCCCATTAATACGCTTAAACGGTCTTTACCATCTGGTAGTTCAGTAGCGTTATATTGTGACACTAAGCCGCAAACAGGAATACGCGCATGAGCGTTGAGTAGCGGCATGACTGCATCAAAGACTTTACCGCCGACGTTTTCATAATAAATATCGATACCATTAGGGCAAGCGGCTTTTAGCTGCTCAGCGAAGTCATCGGCATAATGGTCAATACACGCATCAAAGCCGAGCTCATTAACAGCAAAATCACACTTTTCCTTGCCGCCTGCGACACCGACAGTGCGCGTACCGTAAGTATTACCCACTTGTCCGACCGTAGCGCCAACTGGGCCTGTAGCCGCTGCAACCACTAAAGTCTCACCTTGTTGCGGTTTACCGATATCGGTCAAGCCCATATACCCAGTGAAGCCCGGCATACCTAAGACACCTAAGCCATAGGAAGGATTTGCCATGTTTTTATCAAGTTTCAACACGCCTTCGCCATCACTGACGCTATAATCCTGCCAGCCTGAGTTTGACACCACTAAATCGCCCTCAGCAAATTTGTCGATATTGGACTCGACGACTTGTGCCACAGTCGCGCCCATAATGACATCACCGACTTCTAGTGGATCAGCGTAGCTTTTAGCATCGCTCATACGTCCGCGCATGTATGGGTCTAGCGAGAGATAGACAGTACGTAGTAGCATCTCATTGCTACCCACTTTTGGCATATCACTCGTTGCCATCTCAAAGTTATCGGCATTCGGCTCACCCGTAGGACGACTGGCTAATTTGATTTGACGGTTCTGTTGTTTATTTTGTTGTTTATCAAAACTCATAAATGATCTCCTGTTATATTTATTATTCATTAAATCTGTATCTACAACACTAAAACTCATAGTTGCATACAAAACTTATAAACGCTTTATTAGCTAAGTAGTAAAAAAGCTTATCTCAATAACCCATATTAACAACTCATAGAGTCTTGTTTCTATGGGCTACTAAGGTTAAAACGTTACGAAGCTTTACTAGTTGTTGCCCGCTCTAGAATACGGCGTGAGACGTCTAAATCATTTTTGCCATGCTCACCCAATTTGACCATTCTATGCGCCTCTAGCTGCTTGATGATAGGCTCGATAGCGGTGTCATCAAGATTGGCGTCAGCTAGACTTATGGGTAAGCCAAGGTCACGGAAAAACTCTTCAGTACGAACAATAGCGGCTTCTATCACTTCATCATCGCTTTGCTGAGTATCAGCTTCAAGATTCCAGACATTACGAGCGTACTGTAGTAGCTTATCTTTTTTACTGTCTTTTAATTCGCGCATTACTGACGGTAACACAATCGTCAATGTACGGGCATGATCGATAGCGTGTAATGACGTTAGCTCATGGCCTATCATGTGCGTGGTCCAGTCTTGCGGCACGCCAGTACCAATCAAACCATTGAGCGCCATAGTTGCTGTCCACATAATGTTTTTACGCGTTTCCATATTGTTAGGATCGGCTTTGACGGCGTGGCCTTCTTCGATAAGAATTTTGAGTAGACTCTCAGCGAAAGCGTCTTGCACTTTGGCATTAACAGGATAAGTTAGATACTGCTCCATAACATGCACAAAGGCATCTGCGACACCATTCATTACTTGGCTATCGGGTAGAGTGAGGGTTTTAGCAGGATCTAAAATGGAGAACTTAGGAAAGGCAAGCGGATTACCAAAAGGCAGTTTGGCTTGACGCTCGCTATAGTTGACTACGCCGCCTGAATTCATCTCAGAGCCGGTTGCTGGAATGGTCAATACCGCACCAAGGTCCACAGCTGAATCTAATTTTTTGGTATAACCAATCAGGGCATCCCATGCTTTTTCACGTGAGACCGTTCCATCTTCTTCTTTTAATGAAGACACTAAAGCGACAAATTTACTACCATCGATGACTGAACCGCCACCAACTGCTAAGATAAAGTCGATGTCATGCTCATTCACTTGATCAGCCGCTTTTAATAAGGTAACAAATTCTGGATTGGCCTCGATACCACCAAATTCAAAAACTTCACGATTACCGTTCGCTGATAAAGCCGTTCTAACCTCGTCCAAAGTACCGGTACGCTCAGCTGAGCCGCCGCCATAAGTGATAAGGACACGAGCGTCAGTCGGTACGAGTTCTGAGAGTTGTTCGATTTGACCTTCGCCAAAGACGATACGTACTGGGTTGTAATATTGAAAGTTATTCATAAAAATCCTAAATGATTAATGTGGTGTTTTTCTGTGTGAAGTAAATAGCTATAAGAAATGCTTTTCTAAGGCTATGACTAACTGCTATAAGCAGCTATAGATCATCCTCTGATAGATAACATTGTACAGCAATTAGACCAGTCGTCTAGTAAGTAAGGTGAGAAAGTAGGGTACAGTTACAAAACGCTATAAGAAAGAGAGGCTTCAATAATACTATGTGGATAGTAATAGTTCTCTACTAGCGACCTAATTGGACCGTCGTCATCTGCCACACTTCTGCTAATGGCGTATTAGTTTGGCTGATTTTGGCAATTAAGCTAGCACCTAGCCAAGCAAAATACCAACGCTTAGCTATACTTTCAGCGGAGATATTATCGAGCTTAGGAATCGATTGATCGCGCAAGCCTGCCTTAATTTGCTCTGTTAACCAACGAATCGTTTGCTGATAGCCATTATGTAAGGCTTCTCGCATAGGCTCTGAGATATCAGCGACTTCAGCACTGAGTTTTACCACTAGGCATTTCTCGTGATCACAGCCGTTTTGCTGGGTGTCGTACCAATGTTGGAAATAGTCATAGAGCTTTTGCTGAGCACTATTATCTTCGGCAGCGATAAGGTCTAGACGTCTTTTATACCGAGTAAAGTAATGGGTAATAATCGCTTCCCCAAAAGCTTCTTTAGAAGCGAAATAATGATAAAAAGAGCCTTTAGGCACCCCTGCTGTATCCAATATTTGCTTGATACCTACGGCAGTAAAGCCTTTATAGGCGATGAGCTGGTAACCCGTATCTAACAGATGGATCTTAGTGTTTGATAGAGTAGTGTCACAGAGTTCACTATCTAAAGAAGGTAGTGAGTCAAAAGTATCAGGGGTAGACATAAAAATTATGTTCTCCTTATTTTTATAATCTTATTTGTATTAGCGTTATATTTTTAATCGTTTTAACGGTACCGAATTTTGGCACTCAAAGTACTCGAGGCAAAAAAATCTATAAGAATAACGGCTTAAAAGTTACGTTCAGTCAACAAACTTTAATGCGAAACACTCTTAGTTTTATAGAAGCTATGTTAGCATTAGACCAGTCGTCTAGCAAGTTAGCTTTTGTATCGCCTAATTAATCGATATCATAAATCTTTTGTTAGTATTACCAATCAGAAATAAAAAACTAAAATCAATACAAGGACATAGACTATGTCAGATAATACTGAAACTAAAAAAAGCCCCTACAGCAACTTTGACTTGCAATACATTGCAGGCGAGTGGAAAAAAGGTCAGGATGATAGCGTCAATACTAATACCAACCCTTTTACAGGCGAGACTTTAGTTAACATTCAGCAAGCGACAGAAACGCAACTTGATAACGCTTATAAGGCGGCGCAAAAAGCACAGAAGCAGTGGGCGCAGACTATGCCCGCTGAACGTGCAGGCTTGCTATATAAAGTCGTTGATATCTTAGATCAGCGTCAGGATGAAATCGTTGATTGGCTTATTAAAGAGTCGGGCAGTACCCGTATCAAAGCGATGATTGAGTTTGGCAGTGCGCGCGCTATTACCGTAGAAGCAGCAACTTTTCCAAATCGCGTGCACGGCGAGATTCGTCCTTCTAACATCCCCGGTAAAGAGAACTTTGCTTATCGCGAGCCGATTGGCGTTGTAGCAGTTATTAGCCCATGGAATTTCCCTTTACATTTGACCCAGCGCTCTATCGCACCCGCAATAGCCTTGGGCAACGCGGTGGTACTGAAACCTGCTAGCGATACGCCTATCACTGGTGGTCTATTATTAGCCAAAATATTTGAAGAAGCCGGCTTGCCAAAAGGGTTACTCAACGTAGTAGTCGGCGCGGGTAGCGAGATTGGCGATGCTATCGTCACACATGATGTTCCAAGCTTTGTCTCCTTTACCGGCTCAACCGCAGTTGGCAAACACATCGGTGAGCTTGCTAACGGTGGCGACACTATTAAACCTGTAGCGCTAGAGCTCGGTGGTAATAATCCGTTCGTCGTGCTAGCCGACGCTGATTTGGATAATGCAGTAAAGGCGGCGGTGTTTGGTAAATTCTTACATCAAGGTCAGATCTGTATTGCCATCAACCGTATTATTGTCGAAGACGCTATTTATGATGAGTTTGTTGAGCGTTTTGTCGAGCATGTAAAAATGATTAAAGTTGGCGACCCTAATGATGAAGCCACGGCTGTCGGCCCTATCATTAATCAAGATCAGCTCGATTCTTTAAAAGATAAAATCGCTAAAGCGCAAGAGGAAGGCGCGACCATGTTGTTAAGTGGTGAGATAGAAGGGCAAATAGTACCACCGCATATCTTTACTGACGTTACTGCTGATATGGACTTATTCCGTAATGAAATCTTTGGACCGTTAGTAGGTATCATCCGCGCTAAGAATATCGATGAGGCGCTTAAACTGGCTAACGATACTGAGTACGGTTTATCGAGCTCAGTGTTTACAATGGATATGGAAAAAGGCCTACGGTTTGCCCGTGGTATTAGAGCTGGCATGACCCATGTCAATGACATCACCGTCAATGATGAAAGTAATGCGCCATTTGGTGGTGAGAAAAACTCAGGTATTGGCCGCTTTAATGGCGAGTGGGTACTAGAAGAGATGACGCGTTTGCATTGGGTGTCTTATCAACATCAGCCGCGCGACTATGGATTTTAGGCGTTCTGAGCGTTTTGAGTCTTCTGAGTGTCTTAGATAAAAGCTAAAGCTTAAATTTTGCGTTTTATTGATTACTTTATTCAGTAAAAAGACTGCCCTAGAGCAGTCTTTTTTTTATGCTTAAAAAAAGTCCACGGATTGGTGTAAATTATAAATAACGGCAATAAAACCTAACTACTTTATATTAAAGCCTAAAATAGATTGGATTTCTTCTACAGACATATTTCTAACCAGAGCTTGCTCTTCTACAGGTAAGCGATTGGTATGCTCTTTAATCAAAGTATAAATGCTACGAGAAATCTCAGCGGTAGAAGCGTAATACATTTGCGGCTCTTCACGAGTGAGCTGAGTCAAAAACCTGTTGATGATCTTACGTTTTTCAGTAGCAGCATTGTCTTCGCTCATAATTTTTCCATTTATAATTATTAATATTGTCGATTTACTCTAAAAATGATATAGCGCTGCTGGGATGAATTTTGTACAGCCTCTGTGATAACAGCATGCAAGTAAAATTTATACCAGTAGCGCGTTTAAATTTACAACAATTTTACTTTGAACTTACTATATCTCACCATTTAAGCAGTCAACTCATTAGTAGTCAATGTCTATCATACAGAACATCTTCAAGGTTTAGTAAAGGATATGAAGCTAGCTTTTAACATGCTTTATACGGTATCTGATTTTTTATCATATTATAGTTAACCTCAATAGTAGCAGTTATTGGTTAAGCTTTAGTAATAGCTCAGTTGAGATAAAAGTTAGTCTTATGGTTAGACGGATTAAAAGGGTAGATAAAATATGATGAAAGAGCTAAAGGGTAAAGTGGTATTAGTGCTATTTCATAATGATTTGCGTATTCACGATAACGCTACTCTATATAATGCGGCTGAGCAGGCCAAATTAGGCAACTTTAAGTCAGGTTATTTACTGCCAGTATACGCTGCCAATTTGACCGATGAGCTGAATCAAAAAGCTTGGGGTCAATCCTATCACTTCGATGAATTAGGGCAGGCTCATCAACAGTTTATCAATGAAAGTTTGCTCGATCTTAATGAGTCCTTACAAAGTTTGGATAGTCGATTGCTTTATTTACAACAAACGGATGCTGAATTAAGCATAAATACTTTTACTCAGTTATGTGAGCTGATAGAGCAGCAGCAAGTGAGCGATATTTACGTCAGTGATACGCCAGATTATGCACAGTTGGAAGTCTATAATATGCTGCGCGCTACCTATCCTGATATTGCTTGGCATAGCCAATCGATTAATACGCTGTATGCTAAAATGCCGACCAAAGCGCTACCGCAGAGCTTTACTCAATTTCGTAAAAAGGTTGAATACGAGCAAGATTTGCTAAAAGCAGAGACGGATTTGGAGATAACTACAATCCCAACTGCGCTGCCGCCTTTGCCTGATGCGCTAACTGACACGTCAAAGTATCCTTTGCAGTTACCGCGAGTTGACGAACCAGATTTTGATGATGAAAAACATCAGTCTGAATATCAAGGTGGCGAGAGCGCTGCGCTACAGCATTTGGAAACTTATTTTAGCTCTGATGCGCCAAGCAGTTATAAAGTCACTCGCAATGCTTTAGACACATGGACGCATTCTACGAAGTTCTCAGCATGGCTTGCTAACGGTACGCTATCGGTAAAGGTGTTGCTTAACCGTCTGCGTCAATATGAGCGCGAGGTCATCGCTAATGACTCGACTTATTGGATCTGGTTTGAGCTGTTGTGGCGCGAGTATTTTTATTGGTATGCGCTAGAGCATCAGCAAGATTTATTTTTATTTAAAGGCATTGGCGATCATAGACCTGCAACGCGCCATGATGAGCAGCGTCTCGTTCAATGGCAAAATGGCGAGACCAAATACCCCATAGTCAACGCCTGTATGAAGCAGCTCAATCATACGGGTTATATGTCGAATCGAGGCCGTCAACTGGTCGCCAGTTGCTTTATCCATGAGTTGGGTCTTGATTGGCGATATGGCGCGACTTATTTTGAGCAGCAGCTGATAGATTACGATGTCGCTAGCAACTGGGGTAATTGGCAATATCTAGCCGGAGTGGGGGCTGATCCTAGAGGTTCTAGGCAGTTTAATCTACAAAAGCAAACGCAGCAGCATGATCCTAATGGCGAGTTTATGGATAAATGGCTGTCATAATAAGTTTTAATAAACAGTGGTGTGAGTCGTAAATTATGAAAAAACCCAGTCCTTATCTCACCTTTGCGGGTACTCTTCCGTTTATCGCTTGCGCTATTTTTATCAGTTTAGGCATTGATGCCGTTTTGGGCTTAGGAAAAACCTCGACTATGCTAGCGGTCTACGGACTAGTAATTGCGACCTTTATGGCAGGCGCACATTGGGGTAATCACTTGAGTCTAGCTGATAATAACCCTTGGTCAGTAAGACTTCCTCTCATCAGTAATATTATTGCGCTAGTCTTATGGTTAGGCTTTCTAAGCTTATCTGAAGTAGGGTTTATTTGGCTATTAATTATCGCTTTTATTGCTTTGTTATTCATTGATTATAACTTAAATGCAGGTCAAGTGATCTCCGCGCGGTATTTCAAAGTCAGAAAGTACGTGACGCTTATAGTGACTGTCTCGCTACTCATCTCAGTAGTGCAGTTATAAACGGGCTTATGAAGTAGTCTCTGTCAGTGCCACGGTCGAATGTTCGACAGACCCGAAGTTAAGTCTTCATTTAAGTCACTTAGTCGGTGGCTTTTTTATGCTTTCGACTTTTGGATAAGAAAGAATGATGGTTGCTTATACATATAGTGCTAGAAGTCATTGAATAATTTATAACGTTCATTTAAAATGAATGTTTATAATATCGACTATAAATTTAAGAAAAACTAACGCTAAGAAGACTGCTATGCAATCGATCAATTTACCTAGCCAGCCACCAAGCTCACCTCATCCTATTCTCAATCTCAGCTTTCGCATCTTTTTCAGTGCGGCGGCAGTGTTTGCCGTCGTGATGATGGTCTTATGGGCATTCGTTTTTACTGGTCACACTGATATTGATGCCCAGACTTTGAATCCGCTATATTGGCATGGTCATGAGATGATTTATGGTTATGCCTTGGCGGTAGTGGCGGGGTTTTTATTGACTGCCGTGCAGACTTGGACTGGGGTTAAGATGCCCTATGGCTACAAGCTGCTAGCTATTTTTAGCTGTTGGTTAATTGCTCGTTTAAGCTGGCTCGCCTTCGGCTTAGGGTTAGATTTTGGTCTTGGTTCAAGCTTATTATACCTAGCAGCTATATTCGATATGTTGTTTGTCGGCTCGATGGCGTGGGTAGTGTTTCGAGCCGTATTACAAGTCAAACAGTACAAGCAAATGGGTATTCTGGCAAAGCTTGCGCTACTAACCTTAGGTAATGGATTATGCTATTGGGGTATTTTTACTGGCAATATGACTAGCACCAAGATAGGCGTCTATTTAGGGTTTTATCTGGTTATCGGTCTAGTATTGACCATAGGCCGGCGAGTGGTGCCGTTCTTTATTGAGCGCGGACTTGCTCATGATGGTATTCATATCAAAGTGCGTAATAGTAAATGGCAAGATATTTTAAGCTTAGTCTTTTTCTTAGCTTTTTTTATCATTGATCTATTTTATCCCAATAAGTATCTGCTCACTATCGCTGCTCTTGGCGTCGGCCTAGTTAACATCGTACGTTTAGTCGGTTGGTATCACTCAGGGATTTGGCAGAAGCCGCTATTATGGTCGCTATATCTAGCGTTTTTGGGAATGTGTCTTAGTTTCTTTTTATACGCTTTACAGCCTTGGTTTGGTTTTAGTCACAGTCTGGCGGTACATGCCTTGTCTATCGCTGGCGTTGGTATGATGACGCTGGCGATGATGGCACGAGTATCGCTTGGGCATACGGGTCGCAATATCCATCAGCCACCAAAGAGCGTGAATGCGATGTTTGCACTAATGGTGTTAGTATTTGTGAGCCGTGCTTTTTTACCTATCATCGCTACCGAGCATTACTTATTATGGGTTATGATTGCGCAAGGTGCTTGGATTGGCTGCTTTATACTATTTTGCATCAGCTACTTACCAATGCTGTCCAAGCCTAGACCCGATGGTTTGTTTGGCTAAATTTTGATTACTACTTAAAGGAGCGTTTGCTCATGAAGTTGACCAATTATAGTGATTACGCGCTGCGCTCCTTAATTTATCTAGCAGTAAAGCCTGAACCGCAAATGCTAGCTAACATCAGTGATATTGCTAATAGCTATAACATCTCCAGAAGTCATCTGACGAAAATTATTCATCAGTTGGGTCAACTGGGCTATATAGAAACGATTCGCGGTAAAAATGGTGGCATTCGGCTAGCCCGTGCGCCTGAAGAGATTAATTTAGGCATACTCATTAAGCAGATAGAACCTGATTTTGCGTTGGTAGAGTGCTTTGCGGCAACCGCCCCTAAGACGGATGCCACTGAACAACAAGGGTTACCGATAACCTTGATTGATGAGACGGTCAACGAGTCCTCATCACTTACAAAGCAAGGCTGCGTCATCAGTCCTGCGTGCCGATTGAAAGGTGTGTTTTTTGAGGCACTTACTGCTTTTGTTAGCGTTTTAGAGGGATATACTTTAGCTGATATTATCAATAACAAGGTGGAGTTAGCGGCTTTGTTATCTTAGGTTGTGATAGATGTTACAAGTTTATAAAGCCGCACAAAAAGGCTGCCAAAGGGCAGCCTAATTTATAACTATATGCTCAGGTGTTTTAAAGTCTAAGCGCTATAGGCTACTGTGCTTTTTCAAGCTTAGGACGAGCACTATCAATCGTATTTAATAACGTCTCTTTAAACTGCCCTTGCTCAAATGTAATCAGATGCGTATGCGCGGCGCAGAAATTTCGCACATCCCAATCGTGAGCCAACTGTGTGGCCCAATCACAATATTGTTTAGCCGCATCAGGCTCATCTTTTAGTGCTTTTTTGGTATCAGGCTGTAATACTACTTCGGGTAGTACCGCATCTAGGAGCTTGATCGGTGGGGTCATAAAAGTGTCATCGACGTGCAAGCTTTTGCTCGCTGGATGATAGACCAGTAAGGAGCCGGCATGTACCGAATCATCAGGCGCAATATAGTAGATGCCTTTTGACATAGAGAATGCTAGCTCAGGGTAGCGCTTAGCAATCGCTTCGCTCTCAACCAAATCGTCTGACCAATCCACATTTGGCGCTTGCTCGGGGTGGCGGCGACTGCCATAAAACGTCGCTTGCGGAAAGTCCTTGGCCATCTGCTCACAATGCACAGTATGAAAAGGATGTACGTTCAACACGGCTTCGACGTCTTGACCGTCATTCGTGAGCTTCATCACCGTATCTCTAACCTCATCTTTTAGCTCATAGCTGTCCAAGAATATAAATTTACCGGATGCTAGCTTGATTAGCGAGCACTGCGCGCCGACATCGAGAACACCGCCAACTTTAAAAGAGCCACGTATATTCCAAAATCCTGCACCTAAGTCTTTAATTTCATCTGCCATTGCTATTATCCTTATTTTTTTAGAGTGTTTTAATTCTGCAAATTAAACAAATATAATGCTGAGTGGTAAGCTTCATTAACTATCACTTCCACTTCAAATTAGGGTAGGAGATACTAAGCTTGATTAATAGTTAGGCTTTGTTATCCCTTGTTGGCTTAATATTATTTAAGTTTTATACCTAATGTTAGTGATATCGAGCTCAAATATTATACAAATAACGATACTTTATTTTTATATAAACAGCGATATAGTGTACGAGGTGACTGCTTTATAGTATACGTTGTGCTATAAACGTAAATGCTTAATCTTAATAACCTAAATAGTCTTAAACTTAACTCTAGCGAGATAGCCTTATGTTTAAAATAAAAGTAGAACGCATTGTAAAAAAACCGATTAATGAGGTTTTTGAAGCGATAAGTGATCATGCCAGTTATGGGTCGTTTAAGGCGGTAGGTACGGCAAAACTAGTAACTGAAGGCGATGAGGAACGTAATGGCGTTGGTGCTTTACGCACCATTCAAACGGGACCTGTCAAATTTTGGGAACGAATTACGGCGTTTGAGCGTCCCACTCATATGCAGTATAAAATTGAGAAAGCTAAGCCAGTTAAAATGAAACATGATAAAGGGGTAATTGATCTTAAAGATTTAGGTGATGGCACCACGCAAGTAACTTGGGTATCTGAAGGTCGAATAGCTGTGCCAATTATCGGACGGGTTTTGGATCGTAAAATGCAAAAACAAGGTACAGTAGGGTTTAACAGTATACTTAAAGCAATAGAAAGCCGCTAACTTAGCGGCTTTCTTTCTTGCAGCGATTATAATTTTGAGAGTAGAAGACTACTTTTAATCTCAATCGCCTTTTTTCTTAGCCGCTTCAATCTCGTTAAAGCGCGCTAACTGTTCTGGTGTTGCTGGTTGCTGGTACTTCTGTTTCCACTCAGAGTAGGGCATGCCGTACACCAGCTCACGAGCGTCTTCATAGCCGATATCGATACCACGCTCCTCGCCAGCCGCTTTATACCACTTGGATAAACAGTTGCGACAAAAGTCAGCAAGGTTCATAAGCTCAATATTTTGTACATCTTTACGCTCATCTAAATGAGCTAATAAGCGACGAAATGCTGCCGCTTCTAATTCGATGTTAGATTCTAATTTTGCCATAAAGTTTTTCCCTAATCGTTCGTAGGTATTTGTAAGGTAAGACGTTTAAGTTCTGACTCAGCTTAAGCTTTCTCTAATTTTGGACGAGCTTTATTAATCGCTTTTAAGAGTGCCTTTTCAAACTCGCCTTCTCTAAATCTCACTAAATAAGAATGCGCGGCGCAGAAGTTACGAACGTCCCAGTCATGAGCAATTTGAGTCGCCCAATTACAATATCTTTCACCAGAATCTGGCTCGTCTTTTAGCGCTTTTTTGGTGGTAGGGTGTAGCATAATCTCTGGTAATACTTTGCCTAGCAGCTTAGTTGGCGGACTCATAAAAGTATCATCGACGTGCAGACTTTGACTAGCAGGATGATAAGCCAATAAAGAGCCGGCGTGAATCATCTCATTAGCATGGATATAATCGATGCCTTGTGACATAGAAAACTCAAGCTCAGGATAACGCTCAGCAACCGCTTCGCTTTCGACCAAATCCTCGCTCCATTCGACTTCAGGTACTTTTTTGGCGTGGCGAGCACTGCCATAAAATGTCGCCTGTGGGAAGTCTCGAGCCATCTGCGCGCAGTGAATAGTATGAAACGGATGCACGTTGAGCACCGCCTCAACGTCTTGACCGTCATTGGTCAATGCCATGACTTTATCGCGCACCTCACCGGTAAGCTCATAGCTGTCTAAGAAGATAAACTTGCCTGATTCTAATTTGATTAGCGAGCACTGCGTACCTATGTTTATGACACCGCCAAGACGAAATTCGCCGCGTATATTCCAAAACCCTGAACCTAAATCATGAACATGTTCTGACATTTATTTCTCCTAATTAACGATTATTTAAGTTAATAATATAGCGATAAAGCGTTTCATGCTGTTAAATAAGTAGTTTACAAATTAATTTGCTGCTAGAGTCGAGCGAGCTTTATTAATAGTCGCTGTTAGTTTCTCTGCAAATTCACCAGGCTCAAACACTACTAATCCTGAATGAGCGCCGCAAAAATAGCGCACATCGTACCACTCACGAGCAAGACCTAGCGCCCAATCACAATACTCTTGACCAGCGTTCGGCTCGTCTTTTAGCGCTTTTAGGGTAGTGGCATGCAAATTGATATCACCTTTTATTTGGTTAAGTAACTTGGATGGCGCAATCTCAAAGGTGTCATCGACATAGAGACTTTGACTGGCAGGGTGATAAACCAATAGCGAGCCTGAGTGTACCGAATCGTCAGGGGATATGTAATCAATACCTTTTGGCAGTGAAAACTCAAGCTCAGGGTAGCGCTTGGCTACCGCGTCGCTCTCTACATAATCCTCGCTCCAATCGACCTCTGGTACTTCCTTATGATGGCGGGCGCTGCCATAGAAGGTAGCGTGCGGGAAGTCTTGGGCGACGCGGGCACAGTGTACGGTATGAAAGGGATGGACATTGAGTACCGCTTCGATATCTTCGCCATCGCTCGTCAAAGCCATGACTTGTTCTCTAACTTTATCGGTCAGAGTATAGCTGTCTAGTAGGATAAATTTACCAGAATCTAAGCGCACTAAAGCCGATTGATTACCAATATCGACCATCTCGTCTCTGACAAAAGAGCCGCGAATATTCCAAAAGCCGTGACCCAAATCGTGCAATTGATCTTTCATTTATCTTATACCTTAGCTTTAGATATCTTCCCCTAAAATCGATAGGCAATGATATTAAAAGGTTGTTTTATGAGACGCTGTTAATAAAGCGGAGTGGATATATGGTCAGTTCGAAATAAAATAGCTACGCTAATATAACTGTGCAGTTGGGATAAATTTTCCTTGCGTGCTGTTATCTTTCGATGCTGCGCAAAATTTATCCCAACTGCACTGTATCTTTTTTAAAGTAGATTAACTATAGAAGATTAATCATACTGAAATTGTGCTGTAGTTAAAATAGTTGTCACCATTACTATACAAGGCTTTGAGAATAGCGGGTTTAATAAAAAAGAATTCAGAAGCTTAGTCGCTACTCAACGTTAGAGGGTTATAAAAACCTGATACGTGGCAATAACACTTCCTATCCTACGCTTATATCTGACTATGCTATGATAATTAGCTTATGAGTATGATCCTATTCGCCGTTAATAAGCTTATTATTAGCGACAAAGTCTCAAGTCTCATACCTCCTTTTTCCTGCGCTTATATTAGTGGCGTCCAAAACAGTCAGTCTGCTTGTGAATAAAAATAATACTCAGAAATTATCGGCGCCACCTTCAGCATCTCATCCTCCTTCGTTGCTTCTCAAACTGACTATCGGCCTGATAGGAATGTTTGCTTTTTTGCAAGTGTATTCTATCCAAGCGATTCTACCGGTATTAGTGACAGATTTTTCTGCCACTGAAGTGCAGGCAGGCATGGTCGTTGGCGCCACTATCTTAGCCATCGCCATAATGTCGCCGTTCTTGGGTATGTTATCGGATGCAGTAGGGCGCAAGTCTTTCGTTGTCGGGGCCTTGCTGTTTTTGACCTTACCTACTGCGCTGATTGCTCAGAGCACGACTATCGAATGGATAGGGCTATGGCGTTTTATCCAAGGCTTATCGGTTCCAGGTATCACCGTGGTCATTATTGCTTATATCGGTGAGGAGTTTGAAGGGCAAAGCGTGACCGGGCTGATGTCTTTTTATGTTTCGGGATCCGTGCTCGGCGGCTTTATGGGCCGGTTTTTATTAGGGCATTTGCACGAGTTTTTTGGTTGGCGTCAGGCTTATTATGTATTGGCTATATTGACGTTGATTAGTGCGCTTTGGGTGGCAAAAACACTGCCTAGCTCGAAGCATTTTGAGGCCAACCCTAATTTTCGTTCCGCTATAAAAACGCTGGGCTCGCATATGGTCAATCGCTATGTGGTCACCGCCTGCTTGCTTGGCGCTTGCGTACTGTTTTCTTTGGTCGGCTGTTTTACCTTTATTAATCTATATTTAGCCAATTCGCCTTACAACTTAGGCACTGGCGCTCTAGCTAATATTTTTGCTGTCTATTTGGTAGGGGTGATTATTACGCCATTGTCTACTATTTTACTGCGCCGCTTTGGCTCAGCACGGACGATTATCGTCGCGGTCATTATCTCAATGCTAGGGGTGTTATTGACGCTAGCGACACCATTATGGTTGATCGTTATAGGACTAGGGATTATGTCCTCAGGGGTATTTGTCACGCAGTCGGCGACCATCAGCTATATCGCGGTCAATGTCAAACAAGGCCGCTCGCTTGCCTCAGGGCTGTATTATATGTTCTATTATGCAGGTGGAACCATTGGAGCTTGGCTTTGTGGTTTGGTTTACGCTTATGGGCAATGGCGATTTACCGTAGGGTTACTACTTTTAGTGCAAGTTTTGGCGTTAACCATCGCCAGTTTTGGCATGATAAAAACCAAATCGCAATCTGCTTAATTCATCATAGCATCAGTCTGATCAGTAGAAGACAGAATAAACATAGTCAGTTCGAAATAAAATCGATACGTTAATGTCATCGTGCAGTTGGTATAAATTTCCTTGCGTGCTGTTATCTTTCGATGCTGCGCAAAATTCATTCTAACTGCCCTGTATTGTTTTTCCTGTATTTTTTTTAAAGTGGATTAACTATAGTAGGCAGATACATTTTTAATTTATATTATTTTTAAATGACGCTATTTACGCAAGCCTACTTTACATAGCAAATAATTTTTTCTACCATCAAAGAGGTCATTTTAGAGTTTGAAAAAAGCCTAGTAGGCGACCCATCACTCACCAAATACTATAAATAACAAGGAAGCTCATTTATGTCAAATGCTTATCATAGCGCTCCATCTGCTTACGATTATCCACTGATTATCAAGCAGCTATTGAACCGCGCTAAGACGGTATCGCAGGATCAAGAGATCATTTATGCCGATAAAAAACGCTTTACTTATAGCGAGTTTTTTACCCGTATCAATCGCTTAGCCAATGTCTTAGACGGTCTTAATTTAGACGCAGGTGATGTCATCGCTGTTATGGACTGGGATAGTCATCGCTATCTTGAGTCCTACTTTGCTATTCCGATGTCTGAGTATGTGCTGCAAACGGTCAATATTCGTCTGTCTCCTGAAAAGGTGCTCTATACCGTCAATCATGCTAAACCCAAAGTGCTCATGCTCAATTCTGAATTTGCGCCTTTGGTCAAAGACTATCAGTTCGAAAACTCCAGTATTGAGCACATTATTTGGCTTGATGATAATGGTGTGACAGCTGAGGGCGTATTCGGTGATAACCAAAGCCGAGTAGTAGGTGAGTATGAGGCGCTGTTAGCAGACGCCAGTGAGGAGTTTGATTTTCCAGATTTTGATGAAAACACCATCGCCACGACCTTTTATACTTCAGGTACTACGGGTAACCCCAAAGGTGTATTCTTTACGCATCGTCAGCTGGTGCTACACAGCATGGCGGAGGCGGCAACATTAGGTATGCTCCCAGACAAGCAAGGCGTGAGCTATGGCGATGTCTATATGCCGATGACGCCGATGTTCCATGTGCATGCGTGGGGCTTTCCATTCACCGCGACGATGACTGGCCTCAAGCAAGTCTATCCGGGCCGCTATGCGCCTGATACTTTGCTCGATTTAATTATCAATGAGAAGGTTAGTATTACTCACTGCGTACCGACGATACTACAAATGGTGCTAAAAGAAGCCCAAGATCGCGATAAAAGCTTTGGCGGTCTAAAAATGATCATTGGTGGTTCAAGGTTGACCGAAGGCTTAGCAAAAGCGGCTCTCGCGCAAGATATCGAAGTCTATACCGGTTACGGCATGTCAGAGACCGCGCCGCTCATTGGCTTAACTGAATTCACTATCAATGAGCCTGAGATGAGCCTCGATGAAGATATCACTCGCCGCTGCATGTCAGGTAAGCCTGTGATGATGGTTGATGCGCAAGTGTGGAACACCGATAATCAGTCGGTCGGCACAGGTGCAGACAATACCGGCGAGCTGGTACTGCGCGCGCCTTGGCTGACCCAAAGCTACTTCAAAAACGATGATGCCGGTACTGAGCTGTGGGAAAACGGCTACATGCATACCCAAGATATCGCTTATATGACCAAAGAGGGTTATTTTAAAATCACCGATCGTCTCAAAGACGTCATTAAGTCGGGCGGCGAGTGGATCTCCTCGCTGGAGATTGAAACTATTTTATCATTGCATCCAGCGGTAGCGGATGTCTCAGTCATTGGCGTGCCTGATAAAAAATGGGGCGAGCGTCCAGTGGCATTGATCGTGCTCAAACCTAGTCATCAAGATACAACAGCTGAGGACATCATGGCTGTCGCTGAACAAGCGGTTACCAAAGGTATCATTCCTAAGTATGGCGTCCCGAGTGAGTTTCAATTCTTCGATGATCTGCCTAAAACCTCAGTGGGTAAACATGATAAAAAAGTCATGCGTGATGAATACAGCGAGCAGAATAAGAGCTAGTATTAACCCTTTATAAATTTCGTTATTAGTGCCAAAAAGCTCATGAGTGTTCATGGGCTTTTTATGTTTAACAAGCGATTTATATTCACACACAGTAAGTTGCTGTAAAGCGCTTGACCCTAAATTGACATTATTGCTATAGTCGATGACCATTGAATTCTCAATTTGCTATTCACTAAAACCTCAATAGCTATTTTTGTCACCTATTTTCTGATGACTCAAACAAGATAAGGATATCTTATGCATCACGTTCAACAGCTCATCAATGGTCAATTTGCTCAATCAAAAACCAGTGAATGGATAGATATTACTGATCCTGCCACTCAAGACGTGATTGCTAAAGTACCGCAAACCACTGACGATGAGATCAATGAGGCCGTTGCTACTGCCAAGAGCGCTTTTGAGACTTGGCGCAAAACGCCTATCACTACTCGTGCGCGTATTTTCCTAAAATACCAAGCGCTCATTCGCGAACATATGGATGAGCTGGCCCAAATCCTAACCGCTGAGCAAGGTAAGACGATTGCTGATGCGCGCGGTGATGTGTTTCGCGGTCTAGAAGTGGTCGAACATGCCGCTGGTATTGCCAATCTACAAATGGGCGACTTCGTCGAAAACGTCGCCTCGAATGTCGACACTTATAGCATTTGGCAGCCGCTTGGGGTTTGTGCAGGTATTACGCCGTTCAACTTCCCGGCGATGATTCCGCTTTGGATGTTCCCAATGGCTATCGCTACGGGCAATACCTTTATCTTAAAACCCTCTGAGCAAGACCCGATGGTCACTATGCGCTTAGTCGAGCTAGCCGTCGAGGCAGGCGTGCCAGAAGGGGTACTAAACGTGGTGCATGGTGGCAAACCAACCGTTGACGCTATCTGCGATCATCCTGATATCAAGGCTGTATCTTTTGTCGGCTCCACCGCAGTTGGCAAGCATGTCTATGAGCGCGCTAGCCAGTCAGGTAAACGTGCTCAGTGTATGATGGGTGCCAAAAACCATGGCGTTATTTTGCCAGATGCTAATAAAGAGCAGACACTAAATCAGTTAGCAGGGGCGGCCTTTGGGGCGGCAGGACAGCGCTGCATGGCGCTATCGGTAGTGGTGTTAGTCGGCGCAGCAGGCGAGTGGATCAATGAGATCAAAGCCAAAGCCGAAACTTTAGTGGTCTCTGCTGGCAAGAATGACAAAGATCTAGGCCCGCTCATCTCACCAGCGGCAAAAGCTCGCGTTGAACATCTAATCGATACAGGCGTAGAGGAAGGTGCTAGTTTGATATTGGATGGCCGCGGTATCAAAGTTGAAGGGTTTGAAAATGGTAATTTCGTTGGGCCGACAATCTTTGATCATGTCACCAGCGACATGCAAATCTATCAGCAAGAAATCTTTGGCCCGGTGCTTTGTATCATGCGCGCAGATAGCTTGGATGAAGCGATAGAACTACTGAATGCCAATCCAAATGGCAATGGTACCGCTATCTTTACCCAGTCAGGAGCGGCAGCGCATAAGTTCCAGCAAGACGTGATGGTCGGTCAAATCGGTATCAACTTGCCAATTCCTGTACCGCTACCTATGTTTTCCTTCTCAGGCTCACGGGCCAGTAAGCTTGGCGATTTAGGCCCTTACGGTAAACAAGCCGTGCAGTTCTATACGCAAACCAAAACCGTCACGGCACGTTGGTTCGATGATGAAGCTAGCCGTGGTAAAGTCAATACCACCATCTCAATGTAAGCCGCATTTTGCCGCACTATTTAAGGATAACTGCATGGATTTTTCTCTAACCGATGATCAGAAGGCTTTTGAGCACAGCGCTCGTCAGTTCGCATTAAAAGAGCTAAAACCTAACGCCGCTGAATGGGATCGGACTTCTCATTTTCCGATCGAAGTAATAAAAAAATCAGGCGAGCTGGGCTTTTTAGGACTCTATACCAATCCCAACTTTGAGGGTCTAGGATTGCCGAGACTGGATTCAGCGATGGTCTTTGAAGCACTAGCTTGGGGTGACACTGCTGTGGCTTCTTATATGAGCATCCATAATATGGTGTCGTGGATGATTGGAGAGTATGGTCATGACGCGCTTTGTCAAAAATATCTACCGAAGATGGTCAATGGCGATTGGTTAGGCAGCTATTGTCTGACGGAGCCTAATGCAGGCTCTGACGCGGCATCCTTACGTACCAAAGCGGACAAACAAGGCGACTATTATGTGCTAAATGGGGAGAAAACCTTTATCTCAGGAGCGGGGTCTACCGATGTTTTAGTGGTTATGGCGCGCACTGGCGATACGGGTGCTAAGGGCGTCTCTGCCTTTGTGGTCGACGCGCAAAGCGCGGGCATTGAGTATGGCAAAAACGAGCACAAAATGGGCTGGAAAGCGCAGCCGACGCGTACCATCAGCTTTAACAATGTCAAAGTCCCTGCATCCAATCTATTAGGCGCTGAAGGTCAAGGCTTTAGTATTGCGATGAAAGGTCTCAACGGCGGCCGTATTAACATTGGCATCTGCGCGGTAGGAACGGCGCAGGCCGCGCTTGAAACCGCGACTGGCTACGTCAAAGACCGCAATCAGTTTGGTAAGCCGATAGCAGGCTTTCAATCGGTACAGTTTAAGCTTGCCGATATGCTCACGCAAACTATTACTGCTAGGCAAATGATTTATCTGGCTGCCAGCAAAGTCGATAACAACGATCCGCAGGCGGCAACTTATTGCGCCATGGCAAAGCGCTTAGCTACCGATTTGAGCTTTGAAGTCGCTAATGAGGCGCTACAACTGCATGGCGGCTACGGTTATCTAAACGAGTATCCGCTTGAGCGTCATGTGCGAGATCTACGCGTGCATCAAATTTTAGAAGGTACTAACGAGATCATGCGCGTCATCGTATCCCGGCAGATGTTGCAAGAAGATGGTCTTAGTACTTTGCGTTAATTAACCGTTTTTCCAGCCAGTTTTTAAATTCTATAAATTTTTATAGGTAGTTTTATGACCACAAATGATAATGTTAGTAACCCCACAATTCCCTTTCCAAAGCAAGAAGCCGCGGTACTTTTCGAGACCCAAGAGACGCATTGCGGTCATCAGCTTGGCATTATGACGCTAAACAGTCCAAAGTCGCTTAATGCCTTAAGCGTTGAGATGTGTCAACTATTGTCACAGCAACTCGAAGCTTGGCAGACAGACAGCCAAATAGTCGCCATTATTCTTAAAGGCGCTGGCGAAAAAGCCTTCTGTGCTGGCGGTGATATTCGCAAGCTTTATGACAGTATGTCAGAGTCCGCACCATTACCGAATCCTTATGCCACCGAGTTTTTTGGTCACGAGTATCGCTTGTATCGGCAAATGCACTTTTATCCTAAGCCACTGATTTTATGGGGTGACGGTATTATCATGGGCGGCGGTATGGGTCTTATGGCGGCCTGTAGCCATCGTATCGTCACGGAGCGTACCCGCTTTGCGATGCCTGAGATTACTATAGGTCTGTTTCCTGATGCTTCAGGGAGTTGGTTCTTGCAGCGCATGCCAGCCAAAACAGGTCTGTTTTTGGGTCTGACCGGCGCTATGTGTAATGCTGGTGATGCTATCATTGGCAATCTTGCTGAGTATTATATTGAAAGTAGCGACTATGGCGCTATCATTGAGCGCTTAAAAGCTGCCAATTGGCGAGCGGAGATAGAGCAGGGCTCTAGTAGGCTGCCGAGTATTACCAGTCGCGCTTTAGCGGCGCAGCAATCGTCTAGTCTGCCTGAGAGTAATTTGGCTAAATACTGGCAAACCATTAATAAGCTTATGAATAGTGGCGGACTGGCTGAAATGGATCATCTGCTTCAAAACGATGAAGCATTAGCTAAGCTCGATGCTGACTTTGCCGCCGATAAATGGACACAAAGGGCGCTAGCAACTTATCGTCAGGGCTGCCCAGTAACCGCCGCTTTGACTTATGCGCTTTGTCATAAAGTCAGTGCTTTATCGTTAGAGCAAGTGCTCTATTTAGAAGCCAATGTCGCCGTGCACTGCGCGGCCAATCCTGACTTTAGAGAAGGGGTACGAGCACTGCTCATTGACAAAGACAAAAATCCGCAGTGGTCACGCACATTAGCCGACTGTCTAAGCGCTGAGGGACAAGCGTACATTGAGTCGCATTTTGAGAATCCTTATGCGCCCTATCAGCATCCTTTGCAAGATTGGCTTACCGCAGATGCTTTAGGCTCGCAGCACGTCCGCTAGCTATGACCCGTACATGATAATGAGTAGCTTATTGAGACTTAGCGGCTAGTAAACCTCGTCAATATGAACATATTCGCTATTAAGTCATTACTAAATAATCACATCAAGGAATGATGGAATGAATAACACAGATAGCACAAGCGATTCTGCTAAAGATATAAAGCCTAGTATCGCCTTTATTGGTCTTGGTAATATGGGCGCGCCTATGGCAGAGAATCTACTAACAGCAGGCTACGCGCTGAGCGTCTATGATCTATCACCGGCCGCGACTACGCGTCTACGGCAAGCAGGTGCTAGCGTGGCTGACAGCCCAAAGCAAGCCGCTGCTAATGCGCAAGTGGTGATTAGTATGCTGCCTGCTGGCGAGCATGTGTTATCGGTATATTTAGGAAGTAGCCAAAATGGTGCAGAGGGAGCAAACGGCGAACAAGGACTGTTATCTCATCTCTCTAAAGACACCTTAGTCATCGATAGTAGTACGATTGCAGCGGCAGACGCACGGCAAGTCGCAGAAGCGGCAAGCGCGCTTGGTATAGACTTTTTGGATGCGCCGGTATCAGGGGGCACCGGCGGGGCGATAGCAGGCAGTTTAACTTTCATTGTCGGAGGTGAGGCTGACGCTTTTGCTAGAGCCGAACCTATCCTTGCCGAAATGGGTAAAAACATCTTTCATGCAGGCGCTAGTGGCGCCGGACAAGTCGCCAAAATCTGTAATAATATGCTGCTCGGTATCTTAATGACAGGCACGGCAGAGGCGATAAACCTCGGCGTCAAGAATGGCTTAGACGCCAAAGTACTATCGGACATTATGCTGCAAAGCTCAGGGCGTAATTGGACACTAGAGGTCTACAACCCTTATCCGCAAGTGATGGACAATGTCCCCTCTAGCAATCACTATCAAGGCGGATTTATGAGTAAGCTGATGCAAAAAGATCTAAATCTTGCGCTGCAAACGGCAAAAGAAACTCAAGTCGACACGCCAATGGCACAACGAGCCGCGCAATTGTACACCGCTCATACTGGCGAGCATGGTGAAAAGGACTTTTCGAGCATTATGGCTATTCATGACAAATCAGTACTGCCCTAATAGCTTGCAGAGGAAACCAGGCCCCTTGTCTTAGTAAAGTTACAGATTTAGAGCCACATCTGCTGATTATTTCATCTCAAACTCATAACACAGTGTTTGGATATCTTGCGCCGCGACTCTAAGTCTGGGTACGTGTGTCTGAAGCGCTTCTAAAGAGACGCGGATAGTAGGTGCATTCACAAATAAAGACGCCAAATAGCGTGAGTCCTTATCGAGTATAGGCACGGCTACTGATAAGGTCTCAGAGATAAACTCTTCATTGTCTATGCCGACGCCCGATGCAGCGATAGTGTCTAATTCAGCAGTTAAAGCCTCAACATCGGTAAAGGTGTTTTCAGTAAACCTATCAAGTGGGAGCTGTCGCAGCATCTTCGCACGAGTTTGCGCGGGCAAAAGACTGAGATATAGCTTACCCGTTGCGGTACACCACATCGGTGATTGAGAGCCGGCTGGTAAGTAGATCTGGATAGGCAGGTCAGTCTGTACGCGATTGGTATATAGCATACTCATCTCATGCGGCACGGCGATACCGCAGCTTTCCTTTATATCATCAACCAATCCTTGCAGTATCAATTGGCGCTCTTGAAAGAACTGCTTTTGTTGCCACAGCTCTATACTCAAATTACGTACGCGCTTTCCTGGTACTATTCCGCCTCCTATATCGACTCCTATAAACCCTTCCTCTACTAAAGTCTGTATCAACCGATGGATAGTAGGTTTTGGAATGTCTAAATCCTTTGACAGCTCAAGGGGTGAGAGCGGTCTTTGGGCATAAGACACGGCTTCTACAATCTCTAATACACGAGTAATAGATGATACTTTAGGCATAATATTGGCTCGATAGTTAAGGGTTGATCATTCATGCGTTTGCTCAGTAGGCAAATCGCTAATATAGTTTTAAATAAAGGAGTAGAGCTTGCTATGTTCATTATCTAGGTCTGATATCAGCAATAAGCTATACTACTCATTCTATCTCTATGGCTCGCTAAGATACATCATTTCACATAACACAACAAACAGTAGTAATTAGTTATATAAGCTACACTGTTTAAAATCTCACAATAAGCCAAAATAGCATTCAGTTACTTAGATAGATGCTCAATAGTTTTAAGCTTGTCGATACCACGTTTATTTATGCTTCTAAACGTTGTTCTCCGAGGTTACTCGCTTTGTAATGATGAGTTATTATTTAGCAGATATATTGATACGCTAACCATTCTGTCTTGACATATCTTGTAACACTAATGCGCTTTATGACAGAGTGTAACGGCAATAATTACAATACCTACGTAATCTTTACATAATGGCAAACAAAAAGCGCTTCTTAGGGGATGACTTTTAGGGTCAAAATTGTTTTAATCTGCTCAACAAAATGATGGTTTGTAAAAACGCTAAGTCATCATTCACTGTGGGCAAGCTACTTCATATTTTTAGGAGATTAATGATGAAACTTATTAAACTTACGGCAGTATCTGCCGCTATTCTAGGCTCAACTGCTGCTATGGCTGCCGATCCTATCGTTGTTGTAGATGATAATGATACGGTTGCTTACCCAGTAGCTGCTCCTGCTTATCAGTATAACCAAGATGCGGGTATCGTCCGCAATACTACTGGCGCAGTCGTTGGTACAACTAAGACTCTATTTAACACAGCAATCAACCCTGCTGCTGTTAGTGCAGAGATTGGTACCTTAGGTTATGGTGCTAACCTCGCGTGGAGCTTGAACGAGACTACTGAACTACAAGCCGGTTGGGCAGGTGGCGACGTATCTGATATCAAAGATGATTTCGACGTAGATGATGTTGAGTATGATATTAAAGATGCTGATTTTAGCAACCCATACTTAGGCGTACAGATGCGCCCTGCAGCGAACTGGTTTACTGTGGGTGCTGGTATCATCGTTCCTGATAACGATCTCGATGTTGAAGCTAGAGGTGAAGGCGATATCTTTGAAATTGATGATGAAAGCTATGTTGCTTCTGACGTTGGTACATTGGCTGGTACTGTAGAGCATCGTAATGATTTGGCTCCATACCTAACCGTTGGTTTCCGTCCAAACATCTCTGATAGATGGGGTGTGTTCGGTGAAATCGGTGCAGCCTACATGGGTAAAACCGATGCCACAGTACGCGCTGTTGGTAACGGTGCTGAACGAGTCCGTTACGTAGACGGTGATAGAATAGATACTGTTTCGCGTGATGAAGTTGCACAAATTGCTGAGCGTGAGCTTGAAGATAAAGATTTGTTAGAGTGGTTCCCAATTGTTAAACTAGGTGCAACTTACCGCTTCTAATTTAAATACTGAATCTTTCTAATAGTTGATAAAAAAAGCGATCTTCGGATCGCTTTTTTTGTGTTTTAAGTTTGCTTAAATGCTGTAAGAGCGTTAGTTAAACTGAATATTACGCTAAATACTGTTTATATCAGAATACTACTATCGTCTGATAGTTTGAAATATAAGCTACTCTACGCTGAGCGTCCTGGCTCAGCTTTATAAATAGCTTACGAGCAGAACTATTATTCTTAACAATATTATCAGCACTATTATCAGCGCTATCATATTCAATAAGCATCTGAACTAGCGGTAGATCAGCGCGACCTAAACCTGCTGCGAGTGTTGTTTGATTGATTTTGATCAAACTCTCTTTGATTTGCCATAGTAACCTGACCAGATAATCGCGTTTATCGAGTGACAGCTGCTCGAGCATAGCGATTTCACTGGGATGATAGAAACGTTTGGCGACTTGCCATGCCACGCTATTTACCTCAATATCTATACCAATAGCGCTATCATAGCTCAGAGCGACGGCTACTGTATCTCCCGAATGACTGAAACAAACGTAATGGCGATGGTTTTTGAGTCGATAGGGAAATGCTGACTCGTCTAAAGTATCCACTATACCGAGCTGAACTAATAACTTATTTAGCAGTAAGCGCACGCCAGTACGTTGGCTTTGGCGCTTAACTTTTTTGTTTAATAGGGTTTGCTGCGTAGAGGCTAGTGAAGTGAATTCACTGGCAAGTAGGTTATGAGGATGCTGGACTAAATGAAATGTCTGTAAAGACAGAGAGTTATTATCGAGGCTGCTAGCGGATAAAGCGAAAGTATAAATGGCTGTCGAATAGTTTATCCATAATTGTGCGGCCGTAGATTCTAAGCGACCAATAGCACAATAATGGGTCGCCGTGAGCTGCGTATAGTGGATATCATTAAGTAAGATCATAAGGTGAAACAACGATATTAATAATCATAAGAGTACTAGTATGGCAGGTGTCAACTGGTAAGCGCAAAAATCCTTAGTCAGTAGTGAATTATTTTTCAAATATAAAAAAACCCAGCAATACTTATATTACTGGGCCAAACTCAAAACAAAGAACAAAATACAAATGCGCTAGTAAGCTGGCAATTAATACGATAGCTCAGCGCGGCGATTTAAAGCGTAAGCTTCTTCAGTGTTGCCAGCTGCTGCCGGGCGCTCTTCACCGTAGCTAATAACACGGATGTTATTGGCAACGACACCTTGCGCTGATAAGTAATTACGCGCAGCTTGCGCACGGCGCTCACCCAAAGCAATATTATACTCACGGCTACCGCGCTCATCAGTATGACCTGCAATTAGCACTTGTGTAGCTGGGTTTGCATTTAATAAGCCGACATGTTGATTAAGTACGCTGGCAGACTGAGCAGTAATCTCGCTACTATCAAACGCAAAATAAACCACAGCTTCCAGGTTCTCTGCAGCGTTGACAACGCCTACTTGGTTATCAACGATAACCGCGCCTGTATAAGCTCCTTGACCACCAGGAATACCTAAGGGGGCTACTACAACTTCAGAGGTGGCGCGTTTGGTCGCACAACCTGTGGTCAGAGCCACAGCACTAGATAAAACAGCTAAAGCGGTAATCTTGGCAAAACGGTTACTAAAAGAAGAATGTTGTGACATTTGAAGCTCCTAAATAGATAATTAATTTGTTGTTTTAAATATTTTACAAGAAACTTAAGCAATTGACGTTCATCATAAAATCAATGTTACGTTGTGTAAGTAGCATTACTGTAAATAATATCAAGGTTCGGTAAGTATTACAGCATGTGTCTGAAGATTTAGGTATCAAAAATACATATATTTTAATTTTTGCTAAGTTTGGCTGTGATACGGCCCAAATCTGTTCAAGCAATCGCTACTAGTTACTACCAGCGGTGCTTATCCCAATTTTCAGGATTGGCCCAGTATTTACTATTTAACCAATTCGGCAAGCGTTTGTAATCATAAAGGTTAAATTGCCATAATGCTAAAGCAGAGGTGCTGAGTGATGCGTCATGGGAGGGGTGAGATGTTGGCTTTACACTGATGTCTAATGACTGCTCATTAATACTATCAAATGGCATAAAACCGTAAGCTCGTAGATCTAAGCTGTTATCAATAGCGAGTAGTAGATGGGCGGCATATAAGTCTCGGTAGCGCATTATGCTAGGAGTAAATTGCGGTAGCTGCTCTTTTGAGAGAGTAGGTAGCCAAAAGCAGGCAAGCTCATAACGCTGCGGGTTATATTGGTTATTAAGCTCAGCTAAAGTACTTATCTCAATATCCGTTTCTATACTATCCTTAGCCTTCTTATTTTCAGCCTTCTTGTTTTCAGCTTTATTCGCTTCAGTCTTTTCTTTATGAGCACCACTATTAGGGTTAGAGAGCGTCTTTTGCTTATTTTGTTCTTGTAGCTGTTGGCTTAGACTTTCTGCTTCCTTGTTGTTTTCTACGACCCAAAGCATCTTGACTGACGGCTTGTCTTGAGTCTCTTTCCCAGTATCAGCAGTTGCCTGATACAGTGACGGTAGAAGCGCTTGGGTATAAGCGATTAGTACAGGTAGGGTAATGGTAGGAGAGCTAGCAATAGAAGGATTGGGATTAGTATTCATAAAGGGTCGCCAAAGTGATTAAACTGCGAGGTTACTCTTGAAATTTACTTATTCAAGCCAATGTAGCGTTAAAGCGTAGCAGAATCAAACCTAATTTAATGCGCGCGTTTAAATAAGCGGTAGCGAAGACATCATGAAGCGATATAAGAAAAATAGGTGACGCTAAGCGCTTAGAGGTACACTCTGTCACTACTACTATAATCAATAGACCCTAGTCTTCTTTAAAAATAATAGGATTATCAATGTCAACGACTCAAACCGATGCCAACATTATCAATGCAGACATGCCTGATGTTCCTGCGCATATTCCCAGTAAAATTCACCTAAAAGACTATAAGCTACCCAGCTTCGATGTGGATACCGTTGATTTAGATATTCAGCTATTTGATGGTCATGCCATTGTAGATAGTACTTTGGTGATGCAGCGTCAAAGTGCTGGTGATTTAGTCCTTGATGGCGAGGATCTTGAGCTGATGGCTATTAAGCTTAACGGTCAAACACTTGCTGAGGATCGCTATCAGCAAGCTGACGGCAAGCTTATCATTAATGATGCTCCGGATGAACTGACTTTGCAGCTGCAAGTGCGCATTTATCCGCACACTAATACTGCGCTTGAAGGTCTGTATATAGCGGGTAGTGGTAGCGATACGATGTTTGTCACTCAGTGTGAGCCTGAGGGCTTTCGCAAGATTACCTTTTATCCTGATCGCCCTGATGTGCTAGCGATATTCACCACGCGAATTGAAGCGGATAAGCGTTTTCCGACTTTACTGGCTAACGGTAATTTAATCGAAGCTGGTGAAGTCGCCGAAGATAGCAACCGTCATTATGCAATTTGGCACGATCCAACCAATAAGCCTAGCTATTTGTTTGCCAGCGTCATCGCTGATTTAGAAGTGTTAAGTGATAGCTATACCACTAGTGAGGGCCGCGAGGTCTTGCTTGAGCTCTACGCTAAAAGCGATGATATTGAAAAATGCCATGTGGGCATGCAAGCTCTAAAAGACTCGATGCGTTGGGATGAGGTCAATTACGGTCGTGCTTATGATCTGGACCGTTATATGATAGTGGCGGTCAGTCAGTTTAATATGGGCGCAATGGAGAACAAAGGCCTTAATATTTTTAACACCGCTTGCGTGCTCTCAAGCCCTGAGACGACGACGGACGCGCGTAGCTTCAGTGTCAAAGCGATCATCGCTCACGAGTATTTTCATAACTGGACTGGCAATCGCATTACCTGCCGCGATTGGTTCCAGCTGTGCCTAAAAGAAGGACTTACCGTCTATCGCGATCAGTCCTTTTCAGCCGATCAGCAGTCAAGTGCCGTGCAGCGTATCGATGATGTCGCCACCTTACGCGCGCATCAATTCAGCGAGGATGCAGGCCCGCTTGCGCATCCGGTACGCCCTGAGAGCTTCGTTGAGATTAATAACTTTTACACCACAACCGTCTATGAAAAAGGCGCTGAAATCGTCCGGATGCTTGCCAATACTTTAGGCGCAGAGAACTTTCGCACAGGTACTGATGAATATTTCCGTCGTTACGATGGGCAAGCGGTGACGGTTGAAGACTTTTTATCCGCGCTTAGTATTACTGATAGTAAGATTGAAGGCTTTATCGACTGGTATCGTCAGCCTGGTACGCCGGTAGTATCCGGTCATCAAAACTATGATAGTGATACGCAGACTTTAACGATCCATCTACAGCAGCAGACGCGCCATGTACCAGGATTTGCGGCGCCAAAGCCACTACCGATACCAGTGGCGACCGCGTTATTTGACAAAGATTCAGGCGCTATTATTAGCGAACGTATGCTGATGCTTGATCAGGCAGAGCAAACCTTTAGCTTTGACAATATTGCGCAAGAGCCTGTGGTTTCCTTACTGCGTGATTTTAGTGCGCCGGTGCAGCTCAATTATGACTATCAAGATGCAGACTTAGCGTTTTTACTTGAGCATGAGACCAATGGCTTTAACCAATGGCAAGTGACGCAGATGCTAGTGAATCGTATCTTGCTGAATACTCAAGGTAATAAAAAAAGCAGCCCTGATATCTATTTGCAGGCCTTAGCGAAGACTCTGCCTAAGCTGGCAGCGAGTGATGCTATGCTAGCGGCGCGTTTGCTTGATATTCCATCGGCGCAGGAGCTGGCTTCAGCCACTCATAAAGACTACGATCCAGTAGTGGTAAAACAGCAGCGCGATGACTTATATAGCCAAGTGGCGCAGGCGCTCGAAGATCAATGGACGGCCTTGTATGAGCAGCTGCCGATGCAGCCTTATTCAGATACGTCAGAAGCGCTTGGTAAGCGTGCCCTACGTAATGTGGTCCTAGATATGGCATTAACCGCTAACGTGACTGGCGCAGAGGAGTGGGCGGAGCAGCAATATAATAATGCCAGCTGTATGACAGAACGCTTCGGCGCGCTAAAAGCAATGGTCAATCATCAAGTTGCTAATGCGGATGAGTATTTAGCAGACTTTTATCAGCGTTTTAGAGATAATGAGTTGGTCATTGATTTGTGGTTTAGCGTGCAAGCCTCGAGCGCTCATGTCACCACACAGGATATCAAAGCTTTATTAGTACATGATGATTTTGACTGGAACACGCCTAATCGTATACGTTCGGTGATTAGCGCCTTTACCTCGCAGCCGACTGTACTTTGGACCGATGAGGGCTTGTCTAACTTTACAGGGGTTATCAAGACGTTAGATGGCACCAACCCGGTGTTGGCGTCTCGCTTGCTACAAGTCCTAGCGCGCTGGTATACGCTAGTAGAGCCGGATCGGCAAATGGCCCAAGATGAGCTTGTGGCTTTGCAGCAGCAAGTGTCCTCGAAGAATGTACTAGAGACACTAGATAGTGTGCTCAGTGCGGCAGATGTTTCTGCTTGATGATCGGACTAACAGAAAACAAAAAGCTCATCTAATAAGATGAGCTTTTTTTTGAGTTAAGTAACAGTAATATCAATAACTATCGGTTAGGTAGTATGTCTTTTACCGCATCACGAAGCTCATGTAGAGCGGTCACAGTACTATCCCAGTCTAGGCAACCATCAGTGATAGACTTGCCGTACTCAAGCTGACTAAGATCAGCGGTAAGCTTTTGATTGCCGCCTTTTAGATGACTCTCAATCATCATACCGATAATAGATTTATTGCCATTTTGAATTTGCTCAGCGACATTGTTGATGACCATCGGTTGCAAATACGGATCTTTACCTGAATTGGCATGGCTTGAGTCAATCATGATCTTCGTGCTCGTTTTGCCTTTCTCAAGCTGGTTTTCAGCTTCTGCGACAGCAGTTTCATCGTAGTTCGGCTTACCATTACCACCGCGTAACACGACGTGAGCATAAGGGTTGCCTTTAGATTTGATAATAGACACTTGACCATCAGCAGATAAACCTAAAAAGCTATGACCTGCTTTGACCGCTTGCATAGCGTTGACAGCGACCGTCATACCGCCATCCGTGCCGTTTTTGAAGCCGACAGGGCAAGATAAGCCGGAGCTCATCTCGCGATGCGTTTGACTCTCAGTGGTACGCGCGCCGATAGCGGACCAGCTGATGAGGTCTTGCATGTACTGCGGCGTATTCGGATCGAGCGCTTCGGTAGCACAAGGCAGGCCTTTTTCATTGAGATCAATGAGTAGCTTACGAGCGCTGCGCAGACCCTTTTCGATATCGAAACTGTCATTCATATCAGGGTCGTTGATCATACCTTTCCAACCCACAGTAGTACGCGGCTTTTCAAAATAGACTCTCATCACCACAAATATGCTGTCTTCGACCTCTTTGGCCAATATAGCTAAGCGATCGGCGTATTCGTGAGCGGCTTTTATATCGTGAATAGAGCAAGGACCAATAACCACAAACAAGCGCTTGTCTTTACCATCCAAGATGTCTTGAATCGTATGTCGGCCTTTTAGTACGGTTCTATAGGCGGCATCGGTAAGGGGTAGCTCAGTTTTTAGCTCAGCGGGGGTGACTAAAGGGATGAATTGTTCAATATTCACGTCATCAATATCTGCGTTGTGGGTAGCTGTTGTTGTCATGGGTATCTATCATCTAGCTGATTTGTAGGAATATTCATTATGAGGTCAAAAGTGTTCGTTGACAAGGGTAGCCTTGCAGTTAATTGACTGATAACTGGAATGTGAAAACCAAAATTTTGTTATACTTGTTTTTTTATGAGTATATTTTTCTTTATTTTTATCACTATTAAAGGTTTGTCATGACCCATTTTGCTAAGCCTACTGAAGCTTCTGAACAGATTGCCCCCTTAGAGGATCAGGCATTATCATCAGTGCCACCATTAGCGCCATTGGTCATAGGGATAGTCGCCGGCGAGGTATCGGGGGATAGCTTAGGGGCAGACTTTATGCAGCAGATGAATAACTTGCGTGATGATATCATTTGGGTCGGCGTGGGCGGGCCAAAGATGCAAGCGCAGGGGTTACAAAGTCTGTTTCCCTTATCACGGCTAGCCGTAATGGGTTTGGTTGAAGTGGTTTCACAATTATCTGACCTTTTTAAAGCGCGCCGTGAGCTTTTAACTGCATTCGCCCAAGCCAAGATTGATTGGTTTATTGGTATCGATGCACCTGATTTTAATCTACGTGTTGCTAAGAAGCTCAAGCCGAAAGGGGTGTTCTGTGTACAGTACGTCAGCCCCTCTATTTGGGCGTGGCGCGAGTCGCGTATCCACGGTATCAAAGAGGCGACTCACTTAGTGCTTTGCTTGTTTCCATTCGAGCTGCCCGTCTATGAGCGCTACAACCATCCGGCGATATGCGTGGGCCATCCGCTACTTAGAACGCTTGCTGCTGAGCTGACTGAGACGCCGACCAATCAGCTGCGTAGTGAGCTGGTTTGGCAAAACGATGGGCTACAGCAGTTCTTTATCGAGCGCTTCGAGGCAGTCAGTCAGCTTATTTGTGTGATGCCAGGGTCGCGCCGCGGTGAGATTACCGCTATTTTGCCCTTGATGCTCGATGGTATGCAAAAACTGTTATTAGTCGATCCTAAGCTGTGTTTTATTATTCCGACTGTCGATCAAAATCATCAATATATCGTACAAGATGTGATAGATAAACGCTCTGAACCACTGCGCGCCGCTATCGCGGTTGTCTATGATGAGAGTCAGCCGACTTTTAGTCAGCAAGCGATGGCTGCCTCTGATATTGTGTTATTAGCTTCAGGTACTGCTACTTTTGAGGCGATGCTCCTTGAGCGTCCTATGGTGGTCATTTATCAGCTCAATCAGCTGACTTATCAGATCGCTAAGCGCTTGGTTAAAGTTCCTTATGTGGCACTACCTAATATCTTAGCCGGAGAAATGATAGTCACTGAGCTCATTCAAGAGCAAGCGACAGGCGAGAATATTTGTCGCACGCTGACTAAGCTTTTACAGCCGCGGGCTTATGACGAACAACTACAAAATTTACTAGCGACCAAGCGAGATTTGCAGCAGCAAAGCAACCATGATCCTGCCAATAGTGTCGTCGAACAGTGGTTTGCACAAACGAGAGTAGATACCACTCGTAATGAAACGGTCTAATAAGCTCCTAACTCCTAGTAATGTAAAAGTAATTCAAGATAATTTTAGTGATATAAAATGAGTATTAACCCCCAAGTTTTGCCTATCGACACTTGTATTGAGCATATCAATATTAACGGTCAATATACGTCTTTGGCTGCTCCTATAAAGTTAACCGGACAGCTATACCTCCCAAAGCTCACTGCTGAATATCTGTCGATAGCGGCGCAAACGAAAAGCTTGCCAACGCTACAAATTGGCATTGATGAGGCAGGGCGTGGGCCTTTATTAGGAAGTGTCCATGTTGCGGCGGCTATTTTACCGGATATTTGGTCAGATCTTATCGAAAACCAGCCGCTAAGAGACACGCCTTTATCTATCTTGACCGATTCCAAAAAGCTCAGTGAAAAAAAGCGCGATACGCTTTATCCTTTAGTGCAGCAGTACGCACTTGGCTATATCATTGCTGATATTCCAGCGGCAATCATAGATCAGCTGAATATCCTGCAAGCGACGATGCTCGGTATGCGCTTATGTACCGAAGGATTGCTAGAAGCAGTGGCTAGCAATGTTGCTGATGTCCAAACAAGGCAAGTTGAGGTGCTATTCGATGGCAATCGCTGCCCTGAACTGGATTATGCTAAGTTAGCTGAATTTGGACTGCCCTCATCTGCTATTGATTGCCAAGCTTGGGTCAAAGGGGATGCGCGTCACACCAGTATAGCGGCGGCTAGTGTCTTAGCCAAAGTCAGCCGCGATCAGACGATGTATGCCTTAGATAGCAAGCATCCTGAGTATAGTATTACCAAGCATAAAGGCTATCCGACCAAAGCGCACCTGCAAGCTATCGAGACTCATGGCGTCCTAAGCGAGCACCGCCGCAGCTTTGGGCCTATTAGCAGAGCGCTGGCCAGTAGGGCACTGAGCGGTTTTACTGAATAGCCTAAGTAGAGTTGTTATACATACATTTTAAATAATATTCGATAAAGCAAAAGTTTGTGATTGAAACTAGCTTAGTTTGCATTTATAGTTTGTTAAAAGAGCATGTAGGGTGCTCGAAATATTCATAGGATAGCTAATGTCGCAAATATCGTTAACTAGAAATCTAGGCGTTATTATTTTTTTTAGCGCATTTTTGAGCGCTTGCGGCGGGGGAGCTGGCGGCTCAGAAGCTAGCTCTAATCCGCCAGCTAATCCAGCACTACCAATTGCGCCTACAACAGACGATAAAGACTCTACCATCACCCCGCCAGTCACTGCTACTCCGCCAGTAGATAATAACCCTCAAGCGGCTTTGATCGCAAACAATGAGTTCAGTATTGCTCGTACCAGCTGTGGCCTTGGCGGACTACAAATGGACCAAGAAATAGCTAGTATTGCAAGTCAGCATAGTCGTTATATCAAGCATGTATTTGCTAATAGTACCCCAACGGTTTTCAATCCTCATTACGAAAATAAGATCAGTGATATCGCTGAGGTCACCGGCCAAAACAATCCTTTTTTTGGTGGGGTTAGTTTTTCAGATCGACTCGCTAATGCCCGGTACGCAAATCTAAAATACGGCGCGACTGAAAATATCGCGCAGACTATTTATTATAGCTCTGTAGGAGCACTTATCAGCGCTGATAACGCTGCCAGCTCGATGGCGAAATCTTTACTAGCGGCGCCTTATCATCTGCGCTCATTGATGCGAGCAAGCTCAAGCGTAGTAGGAACTGAAGTGGTCAGCTACAAGCCTTTTAATAGAGATCCTAAAAACAATCAAGGCTATGTATTAGTCACTCATGCTGCATCGACCGCGGCGAGTGCAAATGATACGGCGCAAGGGGTTTTTACCTATCCTTGTCAAGAGGTGCAGGGTACGGTTACAGCTCTATATAACGAAAGTCCAAATCCGGTACAGGGCACCGGTCGCGATTTACGAGTCGATCCTATTGGGCAACCTATTTATATTCATGTGCCTGCCGCACAAAGCATCAAAGTCAGCAATATAGAATTTTATGATGTTAAGCGTCAAACAAAAGTACCTGTTAGCTTGCTAGATTATGATAATGATCCGCATAGAGCGACCGCTAACAGACTACCTGATAATGAGGCTTTTATCTTACCGTTGACAGACAATCTGCAAAGCTGTGAAGCTGGTAGAAAAAAAGGCGGCAACTGTGGTCTATATGGCAATAGCGAATACCGCGTCAGCTTCGATGTACTAGTCGATAATAAAGACTTTCAAAGCAAATCATTTAGCTTTACAACCGGCGCCGTCAACTATTAAGCGCTGTCTAAATAAGCAATGTTTAGATCTATTTGCTCTGTATCATTAGCATGTACCACCTAAATTGACAACAGAAAGGGGAGTCAGTGAGCGCTAGATCTTCTTCTACAATGCCAGTATTGTTACTGGTTTTACTATTGCTGATGCCCGCCTACGATGGGGTAAAAAGAGCGTATCTACCGGTACTTTATCTACAAGATCTAAACGCGGTGATAGCACGTTTGCAGTTAGAGGAGACGTTTGAAACGTTGGGTATAAAGGTGGAGGAGCAAGCTGATACGAGTATTTTGGCTCATGAAAATAATGATCTCGGCTTAAGTAAAAAGGCTCAAGATAATAATAATGATGAGAATATTAACGTCAATAACGATGATACTGCCACCGCGGTAGCGAATAAAGAGTTTAACTTAGCCAGAAGCCGCTGTGGTCTGAGCACTTTATCGCCAGACGCTGAGCTTAAAAAAGTCGCGTTAGGTCATGCGAACTATATCAAACACGTTTTTGCTCATTCGCAGCCAACGCTGTTTTATCCGCACTATCAAAACGAAATCAAAGGTATCAAAGCGGTTACTAGCAACAACAACCCGCATTATAGTGGCCTAGATATCAAAAACCGCTTGTTCAATGCCAGCTACGCCAATCTAAAATATGGTTTTACAGAAAACATTGCGCAGAGTATGTCTTATCATTCTGCAGGCGAGCTACTCTCCGCAGAAGCGGTAACCACTTCGATGGCCAGATCCTTGCTTGCAGCGCCTTATCATCTGCGCTCTTTAATGCAGCCAAGCTCGAAAGTAGTAGGAACGGCAGTCGTCGCCTATAAACCTTATGATAAAGAGGTGCGCACCAATCAAGGCTATGTGCTAGTGAGTAACGCTGCAGCAACAGCCGACTCAGTGGGCGCGAGCTATGATGGTATCCTGACTTATCCTTGCCAAGGGGTAACTGGCACTGTAACCGCCCTTTATAATGAAACGCCAGACCCGGTAAAGCATACAGGCCGCAACTTAAGTACCGACCCTATAGGTCAACCTGTCTATATCAAGATGGCAAAAGCCGATACGATCCAAATTATTAATATCCGCTTCTATGATGAGCAGCGCGGAACAACGATACCGACGCAAGTACTCGATTATCAGTCAGATCCTTACCTCAATACAGAATATGAGCTTCCCAAAAACGAGGCATTTATCTTGCCCATCACAGATTCAGTCGACAGCTGTGAGACTAGCATAAAACAGGCTATGATAAAAAAAGCAAACAACTGCGGCTTGCAGGGTAATAGTGAATATAAAGTAAGCTTCGATGTCATCATAAACGACCAACGCATGATCAGTAAGTCATTTAGCTTTATGACAGGCGATGTGAATTACTCATAAAGAGTTATCATCAAAAGCTCAGTTGTCAACTTAGCGCTTTAAGATTAGTCCTTAAAGCCGGCCTAAAATGAAGATCCAGGCTGCTGTAAAAATTCTTTTTCTTTGTCAGTAGACTCTCGGCCTAAAGTCTCATTACGATGCGGATAGCGACCAAATTGCTCAATAATATCTTTATGACGATGCTCAAACCCTAAAGTGCTCTCGTCATCAAGCTGTTCAAATAATGGCAGATACTGCTGATGAATCGCCAAAGATTCAGAATGCATAAATGGCATAATAGTAAAGCGTCGCCATTCCATCGGTAAGCTGTCAAAATGCGGCTGCTTAATAGCTTCTTGTGCGAGCACCACCGCCATGCCGTCTTGTGAAAAAGCACAAGGCTCATCGCGGCATAAATTACGCGAGAACTGATCTAAGACAATAATCTCCGCCAAGCGTCCTGCTAGATCGGTGATGGAGCTGTTGGCGTCGGCTTTATTGTTGCCGCGGCGCCAATGAGCGCATTCACCCTGTTTGGCCGCTTGCCAGATTTTGCCAAACTTTGACTCAATACGCTGATCAAAATCCTCGTTTTTTTCAAACCAGTAAGGCTCGTTGTCTTTAGCAAACCAAAACTCTAACACGGCACGCGCATCAGCATTGATATGTTGTAGATTGATATCTTCAGCATTTATTTTATTATTATTTGCTTTACTAGCGGTTGTAGAATAATCGGTTGAGAGTGACATAAGCTATTCTCCTAGTAATGAATTTAGCTTACTATAACTCAAATACTAGCTGTGGTTATGATGTTAAAATGTAGCAAGGATTGTGCTTGCAAAAGTGAATACAAACCTTATTATGAGTCGCTACTAATGACCATCTGCTTTGACTCTTTAGACCTATACTATTTCACCTGTTTTGCTTATCTGCTTTAGGCTATCTTATATGAACTCAGTAAATCCAAACTTAGCAACTCCCGAATTGTCGTCTCAATTACCGGCAACGCCTTATTACTTACTTGATGAGGCCGCAATTGTCAGTAATATGCAGATTATCGCGCGTCTATGTGAGCTTTCAGGAGCTAAGGCGTTGCTCGCGCTCAAGTGCTTTGCAACTTGGGGTGTGTTTGATGCTATGCAGCCCTATTTGCACGGTACGACCTCATCGTCACTCAATGAAGTGCGTTTAGGCTTTGAGACGTTTGGCAGTGCACAAGATAAGGAAACTCATGCCTATAGCGTGGCTTATAGTAGTGATGAGATAGATGAAGTATTGAGCTATGCCGACAAGATTATTTTTAATTCCATCTCTCAGCTCACAGCTTTTAAAGAGCAAGCTTATGCACAAAACATTCCTGTAGGCTTGCGCCTGAATCCTAAGACCAGTAATTCCTCTTTTATTATTGCTGATCCGGCGCGCCCATTTAGTCGTTTAGGGGAGCATGACAAAGATAAAATTAGAGCGGTGCTCGCTGATATTAGCGGAGTCATGATTCATAACAACTGCGAAAACGATAGCTTTAAAGCGTTTAGCGATAGCTTGGCAGATATCGAAGCGAAGTTTGGTGATGTTTTAGCCAAGCTAGAGTGGGTAAGCCTCGGCGGCGGTATTCATTTTATTGCACCTAATTATCCATTAGAAAAATTGGCTAATAGGTTAAAAGGCTTTAGCGAAAAATACGGCGTGCAAGTCTATCTTGAGCCAGGCGAGGCGAGCATCCATAGCGCGGGGACGCTAGTCACGACGGTGCTCGATACGTTGCACAATGAAAAAAACATCGCGGTTGTTGATGCTTCTATCGAAGCGCATATGCTCGATTTATTAATTTATCAAGAGTCGGCGGCTATCGCGGCTATCAATGACGAGGCCGTCGATATCTTACCCGCTACAGAAAGCTGTGAGCAGCAGGCGGTAGACAATACTATCGTTTGCGGTCGTTCTTGCCTAGCCGGTGATATTTTTGGCGAATATCAATTGACGGATAAACTCAAAGTAGGCGATCAAATCAGCTTCGCTAATGCGGCCGGTTATACCATGGTTAAGAAAAACTGGTTCAATGGCGTCAACATGCCAGCCATTGTGATTCGGCGCTTAGATGGCAGCATTGATATTCAGCGTGAGTTTGATTATCAGGATTATAAAGCAAGCTTGTCTTAGTTCTGTTATTTGAATCGCGTTGATTTGTGCTACTGGCTAGGAAGCTATAAATTACGAAGCTGTAAATATAGTATGGTCGGCTAACAGTCACTAATTATGACTAAAAGATACGATAAAAATTGTTATAATTGCGCTGGGTAGAATTGTTGTAAGAATAATAGTTTTTGCCTTACGGGTGTATGGGTTTTCCTCGGTCTTCCTTTTTAATTCATACACATCATTCATCTGTTACTGTTTTGCATAGCCATCTCTGTGGCATCGGCAGGAGCACAAAGGAGGATTGTTCATTGAACATAAGTCAAACCAAGCTCAATAAAAAAGACGTTCTTATCATTGGCGCAGGCGGCGTGGCGCAGGTAGTCGCGCATAAGTGCGCCATGTATAACGACGTACTCGGCGAGATTCATATTGCCTCGCGTACTAAGGCCAAGTGTGATGAGATAGCGCAAAGCGTCCATGACAAAGGCAGCTTTAAACTTCCGGCGACTTTGCATACCCATCAAGTCGATGCCATGGATAGTGAAGCGCTGATCAAACTTATCAAGAATACAGGCATTCAGATCCTTATCAATGTCGGCTCGGCCTTTATTAATATGAGCGTGCTAGAAGCTTGTATTGAGACGGGAGTGGCCTATATTGATACCGCCATTCACGAAGATCCGCGTAAGATTTGTGAAACCCCGCCTTGGTATAACAATTACGAATGGCAACGCAAGCAGCGCTGCGCCGACAATAATGTCACCGCCATTTTGGGTGCAGGATTTGATCCGGGCGTGGTCAATGCTTATGCCCGTCTCGGCTATGACATGATGGATGCAGGCTCAGTCACTGATATCGACATCATTGATATTAACGCCGGCAGTCATGGCAAATACTTCGCGACTAACTTTGACCCTGAGATTAACTTTCGCGAATTCACTGGTACGGTTTACTCTTGGCAAGATAGCCAATGGCAGTCTAATGATATGTTCGAGGTCAAGCGCACTGATGATCTGCCTGTCGTTGGCGTACAAAATAGCTATCTTAGCGGGCATGACGAGATTCACTCGTTATCGGCGAACTTAGACGTGCCAAACATACGCTTTTGGATGGGTTTTGGTGAGCATTATATTAATGTGTTTACTGTCTTGCAGAGTTTAGGTCTATTGTCTGAGCAGCCAGTAATGACCGCCGAAGGGCAAGAAGTGATTCCGCTAAAAGTCGTTAAAGCGGTATTGCCTGATCCTAGCTCGCTGGCGCCCAATTATACCGGTAAGACTTGCATCGGTGATAAAGTCAAAGGCACGATTGACGGCGCCCATAGTGAAGTCTTTATCTACAACGTCTCTGACCATAAAGACGCCTATAATGAAGTGGGCAGCCAAGGTATTTCTTACACCGCAGGCGTACCACCCGTAGCAGCGGCTATGCTTGTCGCGACTGGAGAGTGGGACACGGGCGCAATGGTCAATGTTGAAGAGCTTGACCCTAAGCCTTTTATTAATCTACTTAATAAGATAGGCTTACCGACGCGTATTCAAGATGCTGATGGTGATAGAGCGCTCGAATTTTAGACGAAAAATGAGTTTTACAAAGAAGCTTATCTCCTAGAGATAGGCTTTTTTTTGGTTTAGGTTTTAGCATTTAAGTATTTTAATCAAAAACAGCCGTCTCTGATTTGATAGCGTTATACTTTTTATCTAAATACAGCGGTCAATACTGACCGCTACCACTATGAAATTATCCCGTATATGACATAATCTTATCATTGAGCTAAAGCAGGTCTACAAGTGCTGCCAAAAGACACTTACGAACACGTTGTTTTAGCAAAGCTAACTGAGTAAACCTACTTTAACAAATCTAGTTTAGCCAAACATAAAATAAATACAGGACGTACAAATGGCCAATGAATCCGATAATGATGAGTTAAATGCCGCGCAAAAACCTCAGGCTGCAACCACTGGGTCAGGGGAGTCTTCACGCACCCCGTTTGAGCGTAGTCAGTTCGGCGGTACCGAGCGTCAATCTAAACCTTTTGATGAAGACGTACCGATATCACGTAATGATCTGCAAAAAGGCGCGCAGGAGCTCTCTGAAAACAGCGTAGCGCATATTAATTGGAGCGTGCTGATTATCTCATCGGTAGTGATCGTGGCTTTTTCAATCTGGGCCATCTTCTTGCCTACTAATGCTAGTACTACGATGAAGATGGTCGTGGACTGGATTGCTAGTAATCTAGGCTGGTATTACGTCATTACGATGGTTTTGGTGATTGGCTTTGTACTTTGGGTGGCCTTATCCAAGGCAGGTAGCATCCGTCTTGGCCCTGATGACTCACGCCCGCAATACAAGCTTGGAACGTGGGCGGCAATGCTATTTGCCGCTGGGGTCGGCATCGACATGCTGTTTTTCTCAGTGACCGGTCCTGTCGTCCAGTATCTAACGCCGCCCGCTGGTGAAGGTTCAAGCGCTGCTGCCATGCAAGATGCGGTGGTCTGGACGATGTTTCATTACGGTATTGCCGGCTGGTCCATATATGCGCTGCTTGGCATGGCGATGGGCTATTTTGCTTATCGCTGGGGTATGCCGTTATCGATTCGAGCGGCGCTTTATCCGCTGCTAGGTAAGCGGGTCCTAGGTCCTATCGGTCACGGTATTAGTACGGTAGCGCTAGTTGGCACTGTATTTGGTGTCGCCACCACTATGGGTATTGGGGTGGTGCTGCTAAACGTTGGCTTTTCAAGGTTATTTGGGTTTGAAGAAGGCTTGACACTACAAATAGCGCTAGTAGTTGGTGCGGTTATTTTGACTATTTTAGCGACTACCTCAGGTGTTGATCGCGGTATTCGCTGGATATCGGAGCTGAACCTTTGGAGCGCGGTGGCGATGATGGCGTTTATCCTTATCGCTGGTGAGACCGCATTTTTGTTAAATGCTTTGGTCGAGAACTTAGGTCAATTCTTTGTCACTTTGCCGGCGCGGATGTTCAAGACCTTTGCTTATGTGCCGGGTAGTAGTGCCTGGATGGGCAGTTGGACGCTGTTCTTTTGGGCGTTTTGGCTAGCCTGGGGACCTTTCGTTGGGGTGTTTTTGGCGCGTATCTCTCGCGGCCGTACCTTGCGTGAGTTCGTCATCGCCGCGATTACCGTACCGGTATTGTGCGATTTTATTATCGTTTCTTTCTTTGGTAATTCCGCGCTTTATGAGGTGCTGCAAGGTAATACTGCTTTTGCTGAGTTGGCTGTACAAAGCCCTGAGCGCGGCTGGTATGCACTACTGGAGCTGTTCCCCGGCGCTACTATTTTAATCGCCCTAGCAACGCTGTCTGGGTTTTTGTTTTATATCACCAGTGCCAACTCAGGAGCGATGGTGATGTCGAACTTCTCAACTTCTATTCCCGATCCAAGCGAGGACGGCCCCAAATGGTTACGCATCTTTTGGGCAGTACTGACAGCGATGTTGACCATTTCTATGTTGATAGCAGGCGGCGTCATTACTATGGAGTACGCGACGCTAATTTTCGCGCTCCCTGTGACCGTGATTGTATATTTAGTGATGTTCTCTTTTTCCAAAGCGCTGAAAATTGAGCGAGCTGAAAACGAAGGTAAGGTGCTACGCCGTCCTTCAATTACCCCTAGTGGCGGTCAGAGGCCTGAGCGTTCATGGAAACAGCGCTTGGGACAGATGCTAGCGTATCCCTCGAAACGTGAGACGATACAGTTTCTTGAGCGTGTGGTTCGTCCAGCGCTTAACGAGGTTGCGCATGAGTTTGAACGTCAAGGATACGACATCGAGCGCGATAATGTTCCGCATATAGATAACGATATCGATATTGGCGGTCCTTTATTAAAAGTCGCCTCCGATGCAAAAAATAACTTTTATTATCAGGTGTCAATGGTTGAGACGCCGTCACCTACCTTTAGTGGTAAAATGGCGCCTAATACCGATGTCTATTATCGGTTAGAAGTAGCGACGCAAACGGGTTCTGGTGGTTATGACTTGATGGGACTGACCAAGCAGCAAGTTATCAATGATGTACTCGAGCAATACGAGGCCTACTTGACGTTTATCAGTGAGTCAGTAAACAGTGATGCTGAAATCAATAAAGGGGAAACGCTGGTTGGGGCAACAAAGAGTTATTAATAGCTGAGCGCTGATAATGCTCTAACTCAGACAAAAAAACTGATCATTACAGTAATTATTAGCGAAACCAGCGGTTTTAAAAATAAGCTTATCTGTTAGAGATAGGCTTTTTTTATTGAGAGCTTATAAACGATTTAATACGATAAAAAGAGGCAGAAAATGGCAAAGATTCTAATCACTCTTGGTATGATTTTGGTGATAATAGGGGTTGTTTGGCTGATATTTCCAAGCTTGTTTTCGTGGATAGGCAATCTACCAGGGGATATCAAACATAGCTCTGGCAATACCAAAATTTACTTTCCAGTAATGACGATGATTGTGATAAGCGTTGTGGCGAGCATTTTGCTAAATCTATTTAATCGTTAGGTGATAATTTGCTTATTCACAAGGTCTACCATGCGCTTATGATATCTATAATTCTATTTTAGTCGCTTAGCGCTTCAATGAGATATCACCAACAAAAAAATCACTAACTTAGTCAAACTCTGGATAAATTCTGCTATAGTAAAATGACCGTATCGCGTTATATGAGCGGAACTACCTATTAGCAAGGAGCGCTTTTCTCATGGAATTTGACTATGTCATTATCGGCGGTGGCTCAGCAGGATGCGTGATGGCCAGCCGCTTATCAGAAGATCCCAATATCTCAGTTTGCCTATTAGAGTTTGGCGGCGACGGCAAAGATTTAGCCGTACGTGTGCCCGCAGGCGTTATCATGATGATGCGTGATAAGCCGGTGAAAATCAACAACTGGGCATTCGATACTGTGCCGCAAACCCATCTAAATAATCGCATAGGATATCAGCCGCGCGGACAGTGTTTAGGCGGCTCGTCTGCTATCAATGCGATGGTATATACTCGCGGCAGTGCCAAAGACTATAATCGTTGGGCAGATAACGGCTGTGAGGGTTGGGGCTATGATGATATGCTGCCTTTTTTCAAAAAAGCAGAAAACAACATTCATGGTGGCGACGAGTATCATGGTGACTCTGGCCCACTACATGTGTCTGAGTTATTGAGCCCGCGCCCTATATCCAAAGCCTTTGTTGATGCTTGTGTGGCTAATGGTCTCGATGCCAACGATGATTTTAATGGTACTAAGCAAGATGGCGCAGGACTCTATCAAGTCACTCATTTTCATGGTGATAAGCAGGGCCAGCGCTGTTCAGCGGCCGCCGCTTACTTACACCCTGTTGATGACCGTCCGAACCTCACGATTATTACTGGCGCTATGGTGTCCAAAGTTATCATAGAAGATAAGCGGGCAACTGGAGTTGCCTATGTTAAACATGGTGAAGAATATAGCGTTCGCGCTCTAGAAGAAGTGCTGTTGTGTGCCGGCGCGTTTGGCTCGCCCAAGACTTTGATGCTATCAGGCATTGGTCCAAAAGAGCACTTAGAGCAGCACGGTATCGAGGTGGTTCAAGAATCGCCGGATGTTGGCGGTAACTTGCAGGATCACTTAGATGTGGTGTTTGATTATAAGGTCAATACTAAGGATATCATCGGTATCGGTTTAGGTACGGTTGCTCAGATGATGTCCGCTTTAGGACAGTGGCGCAAAGACGGGACTGGCATTTTATCGACTAATTACGCCGAGGGCGGTGCTTTTTATAATTCTACTGACAAGACGCCCAAAGACTGGCCTGATACCCAGCTGCATTTTGTCATCTCGCGCGTGATTAATCATGGGCGTGAGCTGAAATGGGGCTACGGCGTCTCAGTACATAGCTGTTATTTGCGCCCTGAGAGCCGCGGCACAGTGAGACTGGCATCGACCGATCCTAGTGCGCCGCCGCTGATTGATCCCAATTACTTGTCAAACGACAAAGATGTGGAATTCATGGTCGCGGGTGCCGAGCGTGCGCGAGCTATTATGGCAGAAGCGCCGCTTGCCAAGTTTATCACTGAAGATTACGCCGCGCCCTATATCGAAAAGGACGGCATGATTGGCTATATACGTAATAAGTCCGACACCATTTATCATCCTGTTGGTACCTGCCGTATGGGCGCAGATGAGCTATCGGTTGTAGATACTGATCTTAAGGTACGCGGTATTGAAGGCTTACGTGTGATTGATGCCTCGATTATGCCGACCTTGATTAGCGCTAATACCAATGCGCCAACGATTGCTATCGCTGAAAAGATAGCCGAACAGATGAAATCAGAGCGACATAGCAGTGAGAGCGTACCGACTGAGATTAATAATTACGCCAAAGCTGAGCATGTAGCAACCATCTAGCGCATGATTATCATCGATTCCTATATATAAAATGTGCTAAACGTCACCTATAAAATAAGCCAGATACTTAAAGTATCTGGCTTATTAGATGAAGTCTGTACTTTTCAATCAACCATTCTAAGCTAATCTTGTTAAACCATCAGTTACTGATTTAAATTACAACTTTGAAAAGAACTTATGAGTTGGTACTACTAAGCCTGCCGCTAATACGGCCTTGACAATGCCGCCAATGATAAACGGATATAAGCCAAGTTGTAATAGGTTCTCAGTAGGTACAAACAGAGATAAATGCGCTAGACCAAAGACAAACACTGCCGCAGTGGCGACAAAAGCAACTAGCGTACTCTTAACATAACTCTTCAAAATACCTTTATCACTGAAATAACCTAAAATAGCGACCGCAGCGATAAAGCCGTATAAATAACCGCCAGTAGGACCGAAGAAGGCTGTGAAACCTGCTGCACCGTTAGCAAATATTGGCAGACCGATAGCGCCTTGCGCTAAATATAATAATACGGCTGAGATACCGGCTTTTCTGCCTAATGCCAAACCAACTACGGTGACGGCTAGAGTTTGCCCTGTAATAGGGACGGGGTACATAGGTACGGATATTTGCGCGAATAAGGCAATCATTAATGAGCCAAAAACAACTTTGATAAAAAAAGCAGCTTGCTCATTAGTGATAAGCCACTGTTTAGTTGATGCTAGAACCATTGACATAGGTAGTCCCTGTTTATTGATTATAGTGTACGATTGTAAGCTGAAATTCAAAGTATACTATTATTCATTGAGTTTCAACTGATATTTAAATAGCGGCGTGGATATGAATTTTATGATAAATCATAGCATTACAGTTTGGGTTTATGCAGACGAAGGTACTAGCGAATTAAGCGTGCAATCGGCATTGGTTACTATCAAAAAAAAGCTATCAAAAGGTAGTATTAGTAGTGTACAAACCCTCTCTAGTCAAGACATCATTAATAATAAGCTCAATGATGAGCTTAGCGAATCAAGAGGTATTGGCGTCTTAGTGATGCCGGGCGGTGCTGATTTGCCTTATTGTCAAAATTTAAATGGTCAAGGCAATGATAATGTCCGTGAGTTTATTAGCAAAGGTAATATCTATATTGGTATCTGTGCTGGCGGCTATTACGGTGCAAAAGAGATTCAATTTTCTGGACAAAGTTATGAGTTGGGGCATAAAAGAGGCTATGAGATAAATGGCGCGCGTGAATTAGCCTTATTCTCAGGAACGGCTATTGGTAGTGTAAGTGAATTTACTGACGGTCAGCTCTATGATGAAACCATTGCTTCAAAAGCTATGGTCACTTTAGACTATGCTAACGAACAGCAAGGTGAGGTTTATTATCATGGTGGCGCGTACTTTATAGCGGATAAGGAGGCTGAGTTTAATGTCGTAGCGACTTATGATAATGGCAAAAATGCTATTGTTAGCGGTAATTTTGGTCAAGGCAAGTATCTACTGTCAGGAGTACATTTTGAATTGAGCGCTGAGGTTTATGAGAGATATGCTGTTAAAGAAGCGAGTGTGGCTGATGTGGAGAGGGAACAGTGTTTATTAGCAGCTATTAGTCGCGAAGATTATGGAAAGCTTGTTTATCAGGAGATTGCAAGGTTGGTAGAGGCTGCTGATACAAGCGAATAAATCTAGACTTGGAATAGCTAACAATGCATTGTCGTTGGCGTAGGGTGGGTTAACCAAAGCGTAACCCGTCTAATTGAATTAAAAACTCTATTTAATAACCTGCCGAACATTACTCAGATAAATCAAATAAAGCGCGCCAGCGAGTAGGGCGATAGCCGCTACACGTTTATAATCTAATACTATCTGCGTATTACCAAACCAGCCAAAATGATCGACCAGTAGCCCCATAATTATTTGACCTGCGATGATAGCGACAATAGTTGCCGCCGTACCGATACGCGGTACGGCAATGACGATAGCCACCATAGAGAAGTTACCAAATAGCGCGCCAGCTAATTGCCATGTTGGTACACTAAACATCGTCGCGGCTTGTGGTGGCTCAATAAATATCACTAACACTACTAGAATAATAGAAGCGACGACGTTGGTCAGCCATGCCGTTGTCACCACATCGGTACGAATGCTCAGCGTGCCATTGATAGCCGACTGCGCGGCGATTGCCATACCGCCAATCAATAACAAGGGAAGTGCGAGAGTTAATAGCATGACTTTTTCCTTAACAGACTAATCACGCTAGTAAATCAACCAAAGCGCCATTAAAATAAGCATCAATGCGCCAACGCGATAGCTATCGATAGCGCAGCGCTCGCTACCTAACAGACCAAAGTGATCAATAGCTAAGCTAGCAGTCATTTGCCCGCATAAAATACCGACCATAGTAATACCGACGCCCACCAACGGCGTAGTAATAGTCAGTATTATGGTATAAACGAAACCAACGAGACCACCTGTCAACAGCCAGCGCGGTTGTTTTGGCAGAGTAATTAGATAATTACGCTTGCCCATTATCATGAGCACTATCATCGCTAAGCTAAAGACAATCACCCCAATTAAAAATATCGATAAAGAAGCTGATAAGCGCCCGATATTCTCTCCCAAGGGTCCTAGAAATGCCGCTTCTGTTGCTAGTGCCATACCGCCTGATACTACGAATAACAACATCAAGATTTGCTTCATAGCCTGCCTTTTTTCAACTATTTTGCCCAATGTTCAGAAAATAATGACTTCTATTGTATGGTTAGGGGTCAACGGATACAATGACTGACCCTAAAGGTATGATGGATAGCTTGCAAGAGCACGCGGCGATGATAGGTTAGAACGCTACAAACCTTGAGAAAATGTTATTATTTTAAAATCACAATCATGCTTTTTTATCAACCTGCTAATGTGGTTAAATCTATAGTTATAAGATAATGATTAAAGATATTTTTATAAATAATTAGGATGACTTTATGAATGCTTTAGAGCTAAAAATACCTCCTGTCGCGCAAGTCATTGTGACAGCGGCTGCTATGTATGGGGTCTCCAAAGTGCTTCCGACTTTGAAGTTTTCACTCGATGGCTCGAAGGCGTTAGCGCTTGGTTTGACTATTATAGGATTAAGTAGTGGTATTGTGGGCGTCACACAATTTAAAAAAGCTCAGACCACCCCTAATCCGCAAGCACTCGAAAAAGTATCCAGCTTAGTCACCAGTGGCATCTATAACTATAGTCGCAATCCCATGTATTTAGGATTGGTGCTTATGTTATTAGCTTGGGGATTGTATTTGTCGCATCTGCTCGCTTTCTTATTAGTGCCCGGTTTTATACTTTATATCACTCGCTTTCAAATTCAGCCAGAAGAAAGAATGATGAGCCAAAAATTTGGTAAGAGTTATCAAGCTTATCTGTCAAAGGTCAGACGTTGGATATAAATGGGGCTAAGAACGTGACATAGAGGTAGGGTGGTAGATTGCTGAGTCACTAAAGACAGAGTAGTTGTCTATGATCATGCATTGCAGTATTTGACAGGATTCATTGAGGTTTAATGAGAGTTAAAGGGATAAACTATTTTGCCTGGGCTAAAAACAGCAGGTCTCTTTTTATTAGCGCATTAGCAGAGATTATCGGTTGTTATTTGCCTCATCTTTGGCTAAGAGAAGGCAAAAGCATATGGCTATTAGTGCCTAGCGCATTTGGCTTAGCCGCTTTTTTCTCCTTTGCCGTCAATAACGGCTTTTTCTTAACGTTTTTCTTACTGTCTTGACCTTTACTTATCATGATTTCCTTTGGTTTTAACTCATTTATTTAACCTTCAGTATGGGCTCAAGCTTGAGTAATAGATAGTTATATTCGCTGGCATATGTAGGCAAGTTTAGTGTTGAAGAAGTGATTGATGTATTTCATAGCTATTTGGCTCCAACGTTAATAAGTGCTTACTTACGACAACAGAGCGATTTGTTATAATCAACGATCAAATTATACAAATAGTCGATAACATGATTGTTTTAGCAATTTAGAGGTAACGATGCAGGTACACGCAGATGTCTAATACGTATTTAAACGATAAGGCGAGTTTGCAAACCTTAACTCTGTCCTCAGAAACCGATACCCAAGCATTGGCGCAGCAATTGGCTAATTTACCTATAGAGGGCAGTGTTTGGCTATCTGGTGACTTAGGCGCGGGCAAGACGACTTTGACTCGCTATTGGCTACAAGCCTTAGGTCATCAAGGTGCGGTCAAAAGTCCGACTTATACCTTAGTTGAGCCTTATCAAATTGAGCAAAATGATGGCTCAGTAAAGCCGGTTTATCACGCTGATTTATATCGATTGCAAGATCCAGAAGAGCTATCCTTTATTGGTTTCGATGAGTATCTCGATGAACCAAACGCTTTAGCCATTATTGAGTGGGCGAGTCGCGCCGATAGCTATTTGCCGCCACCCGCTATATTTATCGATATGACAGAAGCCGATGACGGCGCTCGGCAGATTGAGCTTCGTCTCTCAAAAATAGGTCAAGCCCAAGGCTTAGACTTATCCACTTTGCACTTATAATTCTGCCATGCTAGAGAATACCGATATTAGTCGTATAAAAAAACTCTCGCCGCTATTGATCAATCAATTAGCCGCCGGCGAGGTCGTGACGCGTCCAGCAGCTGTAGTCAAAGAGCTACTTGAGAACGCTATCGATGCCAAAGCTACGCATATTGAAGTGCACATCACTCAAGGCGGTATGGGGATGATACAGGTAGCGGACAATGGCGTGGGTATCCATCCAGATGATATGGTGATGGCTATTACGCGCCATGCTACTAGCAAAGTCGCTGATGTGGTCAACCTGCAGGGTATCCGTACTTTAGGTTTTCGCGGTGAGGCCTTAGCCGCTACCGCTGCAGTCTCACGTCTGACTTTAATCAGCAGCCCTGACGATAGCGGCATAGGTCGTCAGCTGCAAGTCTCAGGAATACTAGCTGAGAAGCCGCTATTGACGCCTGTGGTGCACAACCGCGGTACCACAGTGACGGTCAAAGATTTGTATTTCAATGTGCCTGCTAGGCGCGGTAATCTAAAGTCTATCGCTACTGAGTTTGCCCATATTGAAACGATTGTCCGTGAGGTAGCGCTAGCGCGTGCCGATGTGACGCTGGTTCTTTTCCATGATAATAAAAAACGTATCACCTTATCGGCAAAGCGAGACGATAACACGACTAGCAGCGCCTCTTCAGTCAATATCAGCCACTATCTCCCTATTTCTCGCTTGGAGCAAGCGCTAGGTTTAGCGCTCCGTAAGGACGCTGTAGAGGTTGCTGTGGATTTATCTAGTTTACAGCAGCAGTACGTTGACACGAGTAATGTCACTCCATCAACAACGACGCAAGCGCAAGTTAGGGGTTGGTTATGGCCAACTGCACAGCCGCAGCCCAATCTTCCTAAGCTGCTTTATGTCAATGGACGCCTAGTTAAAGAAGCCATTATTAGCAATCAGCTCCGGCAATTGGCATTGAGTACTGGGATTGCGGCAATGGGGTATGCTTTATACTTTGAGCTGCCATTATCTTGGTTGAATGTTAATGTGCATCCTAGTAAACAGCGTATAAAAATCAGCTCTCTTAATAACATTATGGCGCATCTGAGTTACGCTATTAGCAACAAACTCAAAACCGCAGTAATAGACCGCCCTTCGTTAGCATCCGTGAGTCCAGAATCGTTAGAGGACGAGATAAACGATGATCAGCCTGATGACAGTGAGCATGATTTTTCGGCTTTTAAGCCGCAAGTACAGTCTATTAAACATTTTTATCAGTGTTCAGAAGAGCCAGTGGCAGCTACAGTTGCCAGTGAGGTTGATAAGGATAGTGACAGCGTTTCGATAACGAGAGCAAGCGATAAGCAAGCTGATACACCCTCACTGATACCTACTATAAATCATGAGCGCTCAAAGCCTTTACCTTACTGTTTAGAGGTGATTACTGAGTTATCAGAGTATGCGCATGGAGCTTCAGAGGATCTTGCGGGCGCAGTGAACTATAATGACCCTAGCGCATTGTCACCTTGGCTATTGTTTTATGCTTCAGTGCACAATCAAGGACAGTTGTTGGTGATAACAGAAGCTGACTGGCATAAGCAGTTTGCCCGCTTATTTACCGCCAGCGATTATCGGCAGCTTAATAGGTCTGCTAGCCACTTGGCTATAAATCAAGAGATTAATGAGCAGATAAGCCATTACGCTGTGCAAATGTCGACGCCAGATTTGCAAGCTTTTACCACAGATATCATAGAAATACTCACGACCAAAGCCATTGTACAGACAGACAGCAAGCATTTAATTGGGTTATTATTATCATCCGCTTTAGCCCAATAATCTCTAGCTCAGCGCTATCAAACTCTTTTTATAGGCAACTTTATGTTAGACGCTCCTCATCCTGTGCCAGATAATAGCGTTATTTGCTTGATGGCGCCAACGGCTAGTGGCAAGACCGCTTTAGCTTATGAGCTTTATGATAGTGGACGTTATGAGCTCATCTCAGTAGATTCAGCGCTTATTTATCGTGAGATGGATATTGGCACGGCTAAACCGACCGCTGCAGAATTGCAGCGCTATCCGCATCACTTAGTTGATATTATTGACCCGACGCAGAGCTATAGCGTCGCTGAGTTTGTTAGCGATGTTGAACGCCTTATCAATGAATGTCATGCAAAAGGTAAAATTCCGCTGTTAGTTGGGGGTACGATGATGTACTACATGGCGCTGATAGAAGGCCTCTCACCCGTTCCGGATAGCGATGAGCAGGTACGCAGGCAAGTCGAGCAGTGGCGACAGATAGCAGGTATTAGCGCTTTATACGATTATCTAGCTGATATCGATCCTCAGAGCCATCAACGTTTAGCGCGCGCTGACACTCAGCGAATCACGCGAGCTGTCGAGGTGTATAAACAAACTAATATTCCAATAAGCGACTGGCAGCGTCAACCCAAACAAGCATTGGCCCATAATCCCAACCAGCAGTGGCTTGTCTTGTCCGTGCTACCGGAGCGTTCGTGGTTGCATGAGCGCATTAGTCAACGTTTAGATATCATGTGGCAAGAAGGCTTAGTTGCTGAGGTTGTTGGCTTACTCGAGCGTTATCCTCTGACCCCGAATATGCCTGCTATGCGCTGCGTGGGCTATCGGCAAGTGCTCGAGTATTTAGTACATATCAACCACCCAGTATTTGAGCGCACACATTTAGATAAGTCGCTATTTTATGAGGCTTTTGCTGTCAGTACAGAGGATAAAATAAAAGGCGCAAAAGATGATGATCAAGCGGTACCTCTTAATTCTACAAAACCAATGACCCAGCGACAGCATCTCGCTTGTGAAGCGATGCAAAATAAGGCATTATATGCTACCAGACAGCTAGCCAAGCGCCAGTACACTTGGCTGCGTAAATTATCGAGAGGCTTAGCTGCAGCAAATCAGTCAACTGTAGCGCCTGCACAAAGTGATACAAGCCTTACGGATACGCAACACAATATAGTCATAAGCTCATTTACTTCTATTAACCAAGTGAGAGATTATTTACAGTAGCCGCTATAATAAGTATGTCGAGTAACCATTTTTTGTATCAATATCTTTTAGAGCAAAAATAGTATGCTCGCATCTGCTTTGTGGCACTGCGTAAGAAACGATTATATTAAATAACGATAAACGACAATAGGTTAAAGCGTTAACTGTTATAATTTAGACTGATTTATCTTGGTATGAAATCACAGCACATTAAAATAAAATAATAACTATTAGGAGAATTTTTATGTCAAAAGGACAGACTCTACAAGATCCGTTTTTGAACTCATTGCGCAAAGATCGTATTCCGGTTTCCATCTTTTTGGTCAATGGCATCAAACTACAAGGCCAGATCGAATCTTTTGATCAGTATGTGGTCTTATTGAAAAATACCGTCAGCCAAATGGTCTATAAGCACGCTATATCGACAGTAGTTCCAGCGCGCAATCCTCGTAGTAGTACAACGTCAGCTTCTAGTAGCGGCGCACAGTCCTCAGGCGCGGCCGGTAGTTATCAAGGCGGTGGGTTTGATCGTAACAATCAAGCAGGCGGTATGAATAGCGGTTACGAAGAGCGTGGCTTTCCCTCAAATCGTAGTGGCTTTAACCGTAGCGGCTTTGGTCAAGATCGTGGCTTTGAGCGCGGCGGCTTTGGTCAAGATTCAGGGCGCAGCGGCTTTGGACAGAGTTCTGATCGTAGCGGTTTTGGTCAGGATCGCGGTTTTGAAAACCCAGGTGAGAATACTGGTTTAAATGATACTCCAAAAGAGGATTTTAACGATAGCGACAATCAGTAATCGCTATTATTTATCATATTTTCTATCATCAGCTTGTATGGCTGATAGTTTTATCAAGATGTTTTGTGAAATGAAGACCTACTCATGCAGTGGGTCTTTTTTGTATGAGGCCAAGATCTAATTCATCCTATTTAGAGTACGGTTACTAAAGTTGGCGATAATATAGTAAAATAGGCTATCGAATAATAGATAATGAGTTATATATGAACAGCGGTAAAAGTCATCTCACTCATGAGCAGTTTATAGCGACTGCTATTGAAGCCATCAATACGGAAAAAGCAGCCTTGGCTCTACTAACAGAGCAAATAGACGATCGTTTTGCTCAGGCTTGCGACATTATTTTGGCCTGCCAAGGACGCTTAGTGGTCACCGGCATGGGTAAATCCGGACTGATCGGTCGCAAAATAGCCGCAACCTTTGCTTCTACGGGCACGCCAGCATTTTTTATGCATCCAGGAGAGGCGGGGCATGGTGACTTAGGGATGCTAGTGCGCGGTGATGTGTTGTTAGCCATCTCCAACTCAGGTGAGTCTGATGAAATAAAAACGCTGCTACCTGTCGTCAAGCGTCTTGGTATACCGCTGATCAGCATCAGTCGCGACAAGCGGGGCATGTTGCCACGAGCCGCTGATATCGTCTTGACTTTGGGTAAGTCGCAAGAGGCTTGCCCGCTCAATTTAGCGCCAACCTCGAGTACTACTGCAACGCTAGCTTTGGGTGATGCATTAGCGGTCGCTTTGGTGCATGCGCGCAATTTTACTTCAGAGGATTTTGCTTTATCACATCCTGCAGGTGCACTTGGGCGTCAGTTATTGACGCGAGTTGAAGATTTGATGCACACCGGTAGTGAAAACCTGCCTTTAGTCAATCAAAAAGCTTCTCTCAACGAAGCGCTGTTCACTATGACCAATGGTCGTTTAGGTATGACGGTAGTCGTCGATGATAAAGATAAAGTAGTAGGGGTGTTCACGGATGGCGATTTGCGCCGAGGACTTGAAAAAGGTATCGATTTAGCCACGCCGATGCGCGAGATTATGACTATAGACCCTCGTCATGTCAGTAAAACTATGCGCGCCTCCGATGCCTTAAGTGTGATGAACGAAAATGCAATTAGCCAGCTATTAGTGATGGACGAACAAGGTCACTTAGATGCTATTATTACCGTTCATGACTTATTGCAAGCAGGGGTAAAATAACAGCTTATCAGCCAGCTTACATCATAAATAAAAACCAATAATAAGAGGCAGCCTATGCAAGATTTAATCAAAAAAGCAGGTAAAGTTAAAATGCTAGTACTAGATGTCGATGGTATTTTATCAAATGGGCAGATTATTTATGATGCGAACGGGGTTGAAACGAAAGCTTTTTCGGTACAAGATGGCGTAGGTATCAAGGCATTAGCGCGTTATGGTATTTTGACAGCGATTATTACCGGTCGTCGTAGCCCTATGGTAGACAAACGCGCCAAAGAGATAGGTATCGATTATGTGGTACAAGGCCGTGATGATAAAGTTGTGGCCCTAAAAGAGTTGATGACCATGGTGGATAAAGCTGCTGATATCACTACAGCCGACTGCGCGTACATGGGGGACGATTTGCCAGATATAAAAGCGATGCAGACAGTTGGATTTGCGGCCACAGTACCCAATGCTCACTCCGAAGTTATCAATCGCAGTGATATGGTCACCACGCGCGCTGGCGGTTATGGCGCGGTGCGTGAGATATGTGACCTTATTTTAAAGGGTCACGGACATTACGAAGAATATATTGCAGGCTATACCTTAGAGGGTAGCGCTCCCCAAAAAACAGAGTCATCAGTAGGATAACTTATAGTGAATACTCGTGTCTTAATCGTTTTGGCCTTAATCATCGCTGGTATCGCGGGTTGGTTTTTTCAGCAGCAGGCAGAAGTGACGCCTCCAGTTAGTATCGGTCCCTCAGAAGTGGACTACGAAGCTACTGATATTCAAGCGGTACAGACCAATGAGCAAGGCGAAACAGAGTATGAGCTCAACGCTGAATCGCTGAGACATGATCCCAATACCAATCAGGATATCATGTCCGGTATTACTATGAATTGGGAGCCATCAGCTGAGCAGCTTTATCGTATCGAGTCTGGAACGGCAACGGTTAATCAAGAAACCGGCGAGCTGCATCTATACGGTGGCTTTAGCTTAGCCAGCGAAGATCAGCAAAAAACGACTGAGAATGGCAAAAAGATAGCACCTATAACCGTGACAGGTGAAGCGCTAAAAGGTAACACAAAATCAAAGCTAGTCTATAGCGAGCAACCCGTACAAGTCGTTCAAGGCGATAATCGTTTTGAGGCTGCGACGATGACAGCCAATCTAGAAACTGGCGAGTATGAGTTTGAGCAAGTAGCCGTTATGTTTACTCCTGCTGAGCGTCAGGATAAAGCGCTTTTTTAATTAAGTATTGTTTTTAACAATAAAACGTTTTTAACTATAAAATGCTTTTAGTTATGAAGATTTTCAAAGTATAAAACCGTTATTGATTAACCACTAAATACTGCCGCTTTTAATACCTATCACAAGAAGAGTATCCAAACATGAAATCAAGTTTTTTGCCTATAGTTCGTGCGCTAGCGCCTCAGCTATCAGCAGCATCGTATATACGCTCATTACCAGTGGTCATGCTGCTAGCTTTACCTGTTTATAGCCATGCACTGCCTTCTGATGCCAATCAGCCTATCAAGTTACTTGCCGATCGCGCCACTTATAGCGAGAGTACTGGCGTAACTAGCTATTCAGGAACGGTTGTTATTACCCAAGGAACGCTCAAATTGACGGCGGATAATATTACCGTCAATCTCTCAGAGCAGCGCAGTATCCAATCAGCCGTTGCAACCGGCCGACCGGCGACTATGCAGCAAGTAGTGACCGCCGATAAAGGCTTGGCAAAAGGTCGCGCCAATAAGATTGACTACAATGCCGCCACTGGTATCATGACTTTGACAGGTAATGCAAAATTAACGCAAAATGGCGCAAGCTTTGCAGGTAACGTGATTCGCTATAGTCTCAAAGCAGGGGATGTCGAGGCAACGGCGGGTGGTAATCAGCGTGTAGAATTAATCTTCCCGCCCAATAATAATACCAATCAGACTGGTATACGTTAGCTTATAACCGCTACTAAAGACGAGTGAGGCGTTATGTTATCCCAGTAGATAGTCCGTCTTAGTCGTCCATAACGTTTCAAATTGAAGCGACTAAATAAGCGCTTAAGTGTATAAGACCTGAATAGAGCATGAGTAAGTTATGATAGACAATAATGAGATCAATCCCTCATCAGTGATGAGCCCTGTAGCGGCAGTACCACTGCGCTTATCGATGCAAAACTTAGGTAAACGCTACGGTAAACGCTGGGTTGTCAAAGATGTGTCTTTCTCTGTTGAACAAGGGCAAGTGGTTGGCTTGTTAGGCCCAAATGGCGCCGGTAAGACCACTAGCTTTTATATGGTAGTCGGCCTCGTCAATATGGATAAAGGCCGCGTGAGCTTAGGGAAAATGGATCTATCCAAATACGCTATGCATGAGCGAGCGCGGGCAGGGATCGGCTATTTGCCGCAAGAGGCCTCTATCTTTCGTAAGCTCTCTATCGAAGATAATATATTGGCTATTCTGCAAACGCGCAGCGAACTGTCCGCAACTGAGCAGCGCCAAGAGCTTGAAAAACTGATCGCTGAGTTCCATCTAGAGCATGTCCGTACCTCTTTGGGTATGAGTGTTTCGGGGGGCGAGCGTCGCCGCTGTGAAATTGCTCGAGCTTTAGCGGCAGATCCAAAGTTTGTGCTATTGGATGAACCTTTCGCTGGTGTCGATCCTATATCTGTTGGTGATATTAAAGAGGTGATACTAACATTAAAGAATCGCGGTATTGGTGTACTGATCACTGATCATAACGTTCGTGAGACGCTAGCGATTTGTGAAAAGGCTTATATTGTCTCAGAAGGAGCCATTATCGCTGAGGGCACTTCTTCTGAGGTGTTAGAGAACGAGTTAGTCAAGTCCGTCTATCTTGGCAAAGACTTTCAGGTCTAAGGTTATCTTACTGATAACGGGCTAGCGTTTTCTCTGTCATGTCTTATCCTTTATGACGGCTTTTTTGATCGATTATCAAACGGCTTATCTTAACCAAGGCAATTGTCTTGGCTACCATCTCCTATCTGTACTATTTTTCTTATTCAGCAAACCACAGATTCATCTTTTACTCCTAAACTTTTGGGCTTATATTCAATTGAGCTTACGGTTCACTTAAGGTGCATATACTATGGCAAAAAACAAAAGCAGCTACGTCTGCCAAAATTGTGGTGCTCATTTTGGTAAGTGGGCGGGGCAGTGCGGCGACTGCGGCGAATGGAATAGCTTAGTCGAGGCGCCAAATGTCAGTATGCCGCACCATAATAAAAGCTCAGCAAAATCAGCACCCAGTCGAGCTGCGCCTCGCGCCACTAGCGCACCTGCAGGTAACTATTCAGGAACGCATAGTGCAGTGATGCCACTGAATGCAGTGAGCGTGACTTTAGATACGCGCCTGCCAACTGGCATCAGTGAGTTCGACCGTGTATTGGGCGGCGGCTTAGTAGCAGGGTCGGTCGTGCTTATCGGCGGCGATCCTGGCATTGGCAAATCCACTATCTTATTACAAACAGCGACGAATATGGCCAAGGCGGACTCGTTGGCTGGTAGCGCGCTGTATGTCACCGGTGAGGAGTCGCTCGCACAAGTCGCTATGCGCGCCAAACGTTTAGACTTGCCAGCAGATAGATTGCGAGTATTGGCTGAGACTAATGTGGAGACAATTTGTGCAGCTTTGACTCAAGAGCAGCCTGCTATCGCCATTATTGACTCTATTCAGACTATTTATACCGATGCCATTAATTCGGCTCCAGGCGGCGTCAGTCAAATTCGTGAGTCAGCGGCGATCTTGACTCGCTATGCCAAGCAAACGGGAACGGCGCTATTCTTAGTGGGGCATGTGACTAAGGAAGGTACCTTAGCAGGACCTAGGGTACTTGAGCATATGGTTGATACGGTACTGTATTTTGAGGGGCAGTCCGACTCGCGCTTTCGTATGATTCGCGCAGTCAAAAACCGTTTTGGCGCAGTGAATGAGTTGGGTATTTTTGGTATGACGGATATGGGTCTCAAAGAAGTTGCCAACCCATCAGCGATATTTTTAAGCCGTTACGATAAACCGGTGGCAGGGTCTGTGGTTATGGTGAGCCGTGAGGGCACTCGGCCATTATTGGTTGAAGTGCAAGCCTTAGTTGATGATTCACAAGGGCAGCCAAGGCGCATGGCCTTAGGCCTTGATTATCAAAGAATGTCTATGTTACTAGCGGTGATGCACCGGCATGGCGGTATCCATACAAGTGGTCAAGACGTCTACGTCAACGTCGTGGGCGGCGTAAAGGTGATTGAGACAGGCTCTGATCTAGCAGTGCTACTAGCTTGTGCTTCTAGTATAAAAGAGAAGCCGCTACCTTCGTCATTAGCAGTGTTTGGTGAAGTCGGGTTGTCCGGTGAGATACGTCCTGTGCCGAATGGACAAGAGCGCTTAAAAGAAGCGATGAAACATGGCTTTAAACATGCTATTATTCCTAAGTCAAATGCACCCGCTGCTAACTCGGCACAGTTTAAGGGCATCAATGTCATAGCCGTAGAGCGTCTCGATGATGCTATTGAAAGCGCGTTTGAGATAGACTTTTAGGTACCCAGCTCCGTGTCCGTTGATTATACGCAACAAAAAGAGCGCTTAGTTCATTAAACTAGGCGCTCTTTTTAGGTTATCAAGCTATCAGCTGCAAAAGTAATAACAGCTAATTAAGATTAGAGATTAGGGACCTGCAACCCGTTCGATGGAGACGTTACCTACGCCTTTACTGGTGATACCCAATTGCTTAGCTGCACCGTAAGATAAGTCTAAGACCCGCTTACCATGGAAAGGGCCACGGTCATTAACCTTCACAACGACGCTTTTACCGTTGTTTTTATTCGTCACTTTGACATAACAGTTCAGTGGCAGTGAGCGATGGGCGGCGGTTAACGCGTTCATGTCGAAGGTTTCACCGCTAGCCGTTTTACGACCATGAAACTTACGACCATACCACGACGCTAGGCCCGTTTGCTTAAATTTGCCGACAGAGTTTGAAGCGACAGCCGTCAGACGCTCTAGCACATCTTCGTCATTACTTGCTTGTGAGCTATCACTAGTAAGCAGTGGACTATTCAGTGCCAAGGAAGTGGGTTGGCGGGCTGATTTTACTAAACTCGATGCACTATCATGTTGACGAGTCAACTCGCCTAATACGCGATCAATATGAGAGGCGTTATCTTGAGACAATGCGGATAGGGCAGGGCTCGTATCTGCTGCTTGAGCGTTAGAGATTACAGCAGAGCCAGTAAACAGAACCACTGACATTGTAAGTAAACCAGATAGACGCTTATTCATATATACCTCTTCGGCTTATACTCTAAACTTGCGCGCAAAAATATTAAAAAATAACAACCTATGTCGGTTATTAATAGACCATAAATCGGCTTTAATCGCGCTAGCTTTTTAGAGTGATGCTGCTACTGTGATTTTGTAGCGGTAGCAAGCATCAAGGCCATTAGTTTTAAAGTAGGGTAAGTTTGTCTTTATATAAACAATTCAATAACAAATACTATAATCAACATCGGACTATACGTGCAAGTTATGGCTTTATTATATACTTATGAAAAGTTGCTTAGCAGCTCTGTATAAGTTATGTACCATATTACGATTTAAACAGGTTAACGCAATTAAAACGTAATGACAAGTATAAAAACCTTGCAGTATTACACAAATTACAGGATTAGTTAAGTTGAGCTAATCGAAGCATTTCTTTTATAAAGTTATTTATGTCTTGATCGCCTTAATATACTAATGAGGGCTGTAGAAATAAGGGTATCGAATAACTATAAAAAAAGCGGCTAAGTAAAAAAATACTAAGTGGCTCTATGCGTATGGATAGACATTAACAGACCAAAACCTGCCATCAGAGTGACGATTGCTGTACCCCCATAGCTGATAAAAGGTAGCGGAACGCCAACCACAGGCAAAATTCCACCCACCATGCCGACGTTGACAAATACGTAGACAAAGAATGACATAGCGATAGCCCCTGCCAACAACCGACTATAGCTGTCAGTATGAGTAAAAGCGATGAATAAAGCACGACTTAGTAAACAGGCATATATAAACATCAACAGCATGACGCCGACTAAGCCAAACTCTTCTGAGAATGCCGCAATAATAAAATCTGTATGACCCTCGGGCAAAAAATGCAGATGCGATTGAGTGCCATCTAAATAACCTTTACCCGTTATACCGCCAGACCCGATAGCAGTCTTAGATTGAATGATATTCCAACCAGCACCTTGCGCATCTGCGTCCGGATTAAGCAAAGTCAAAACTCGCGTGCGCTGATAGTCGTGTAATAAAAAATACCAAGCGAAAGTCACCAGCGGTATCGATAGTGCGACAGCGCCGCCAATCATCCACCACGATAGACCCGCTAAAAACAACACAAAAATACCACTAGCAGCGACCAACAGCGATGTTCCTAGATCGGGCTCTTTAGCGATTAATAAAACAGGAATAATAATAAGCGCCAGCGTTCCTGCGATACTAGTCGTTGAAGGCGGTAGCTCACGTCTTGATAGAAACCAAGCGCACATCATTGGCATGCCAAGCTTCATAAACTCAGAGGGTTGCACGCTACCAAAGCCTGGTAAGTTGATCCAGCGCTGTGCCCCCATACGTACCTCGCCAATGATATCGACTAGCACTAACAAAAACAGCCCTAGCACATAAAATATAGGAGTAAAGCTACGGTAGATAGTCGGCGGTATCTGCGCCATAGTGAACATCACAGCAAAGGCTACGACGTAACTGATCATCTGGCGCATGACCATATCTACGTTCTGAGTAGAAGCGCTATATAGAATCGTCAGACCGATACAGCACACCGCCAGCAGTAATAAGGTCAGCCAAGGATCAATATGGATGCGTTGCCAAATATTGGGCTCATGACGCTGGCCGAGGTGATGGCTTTGGCGTGAAAAACGATATTGCAAATTAGAGGACATAGATAAAGCCGATACTGAAGAAAGAAAAGTCTATAAGACGCCACTGATAACGCGAAGCTATAGAGGAGACGCAAAAGTCACGTGATTATGAAAATTATGATGATAAATGTTAAAAGCACGGCTATTGCCTATTATGACAGCCGATATTTTAGCCTGCTTACTCAAAATTTGATAGTATCCATAAACTATACTACAGCAATAGACTCAATACTCTTTGCTAACGCTTGCTATCTATATTGGCTTGATAGTATAGCGACAGGCACTGTGTCCTAATAAATTTGATAAATATTTAGTGGTAATGATTGCATATGATGAACAAAAAAAATATTGCAGCTCTCAGTAAATTATCGCTGATAACGCTGGCTTGTATGACTAGTGTTTATGCGAATGCCGCTATTTTAAATGACAGTAGCGAGCGCCGTATTCAAGTGCGTCAAGGCAGTAATACTACTAATAGTCAGGTTTATATTTCCCCTGCAAATACAAATGTCATTAGGGGCGATAGTATGCAAGGGCTTATTGCCCAAAAAAACCGGCAGTACAACTTCGATGCTAAGCTGTCTATCGAGGAGAGTCAGCGGGTTATCACGCCCAGTCGCTCACCGCGTTATAACACCTCTTACAACACGCCTTATAATACTCAGTACAGTCGCCCGAGTAGTAACAACGGCAGCTACTATGGTGATAGCGCTACAGACTTTAATACTTGGTCAAATAGTAATCGCTATCGCGCGCAGCAAGTCGCTAACTATCAGCGTTATCTAAGCTCACAGTTGGGGACGCAAAACGTGCCGCCGATGGATCAGTTGCTGACTACTGCTCGCAGCTGGGATCGCTGTGGCTATGAGCCTTTTCAGCTGCCGCCGCAAGAGCTTTGGTCAAATATGGTACCAACGCTACGTTTATATAGTCAGCTAAAAAATCAAGGCGTGCTGCCAGCCAGTACCGAGATTCGTTCTGTCTACCGCAGCCCTAACCTCAACGCCTGTGCAGGCGGCGCTACTAACAGTAAGCATATGACTGCGGGCGCGATCGATATCTGGGTGCCTGAATATGATGGGGACTTATGGCAGCTTAGCCGTATGCAAGATAGCTTATGCCAGTTCTGGCAATATCAAGGGCAAGCTATGGACTTTGGCTTAGGCTTGTATTCGACAGGAGCGGTGCATTTAGATTCGCAAGGCTATCGCAAATGGGGGTTTAATAATGCCAGTAGTAGCTCGTCTTGTCGCTACTAGCGCTCTATTCTAAATAATTGTTTGCTTTTTGGACCTATTAGTCATTTAATAACGCTTAATAAAAACCTATAGTATGTTCTAATGTTTAGCTTACCTAGCAGAGATAATGAGTTTTTCCTTCTGTTATCAATGATCAGTATTGTCAAAACGGCAAAGCTAGCAATAAAATATTTTGTCTTAAGGTTAAAGCGCTTAAAGAGGCTAAAAACGCAAAGGGTATAACAGTGTCAGATAAAAAAACACCTCGAGCAGCGAATCGCTTTTCGGCTCAAAGTAATCGGGTAGGGCTAGCCAAGAAACGCTTGATATCTCTGGCTCTGGCAATTAGTGCAGGACTACTCTTCATTGCTGCTTGCACTCCTGACAACCACCAAGTGCCTATAGCAGATGAACAAGTGGCACCAAGTGAGCAAGTCCAATCTGATATTGAAGATAAAATTGTCAACTCGTATGCCCGCGTTGCTTCTCAGCAATCGCATCTATGTCCAAAGCTCGTGCAAAAAGAGATAGATAATACCGTAATCGAACGCAAGGCTGAAATTATGATAAATAACAGCTGTGATTACTTCTTATACCCTAAAGTCGGCGAGAATATAGCGGTTAGTCTCAACAATAATAAAATTGAAGCGTTATTAATCACCCCAAAAACTTATAATTTCGCCAATGGTGACTATGAAGTGAAGTCTTATGATAAGCACGTGATACGCCTAGCCTATAATGGCGCAGGCTATAAGCCTGAGCATTTCAGTTATGATGTAACGATAGCAATCAAAGAGTAAGCTGTCTTTTTAGTAAAAAATGAGTAGTCATAAAACTAACCGTAAGAGCTATCAATAACCATGAGGCTTGCTAGCGGTGGTTTACTGATTATTATTTGTCTATCTTTTTTATCACGCCTTATTCTTTAACGCTATCGCCTTTATCCTGCCAAGGGTCATCCGCCCCTACAGTCACAATCAAAAACTTATCGGTCTCAAGCGTATCGCGTAAAGTCTCGTTAACTTCTGCTAGCTTGACGCTATTGATGCGGCTTATATAGTTACTCAGATAGCTGTCTGGCAAGTTATAAAAATTCATCATACCAAGCAAGCCGTTGATTCCTGCATTACTGGCAAAGCTCATAGGAAAGCTGTTTTTTAGATTATCGGTCGTGAGAAGCATCTCATCCTTAGTAATACCTTCCTCTAACGTGTTGTCAATAACGCCTAAACTGGCATCGATGGCCGCGCGAGCCTTATCATTGCGAGTTGAAAAGCCAATTTGATAGGGACCGCGAGCGAGCATCGGATTCATTGAACCTGAGATGCCATAAGTGTAGCCTAAGTTTTGGCGAATCTCAGTCATTAGCCTAGCATTGAAATCCCCGCCTGCTAGGACCTCATTACCCACGGCAAAGTTGGTTTGCTGCTGTTGGGCAATAGGATCAGTGGCACGCTTAGTACCTAGTTGTCCCATCAATACGGTCGTTTGCGTACTAGGGAAGTCAATATGAATATTTTGCGACTGCGTTAGAGGCTTAGGCTCTGGTAAGCTCGCCGCCATTTTGCCTTTCGGTAAATTATTAGTAATATCATTTGCCAGCCGTTTTGCTTGAGCTAACGTCAAATTACCAGTCATCGCAAGAGAAGCATTATTCGCGACTAAATAGCGCTCCTGAAAATCTTGCAAGTCTTTTTGGCTGATAGTCGGTACGGTCTCAAGCGTACCAGAGGAGGGGTGGGCGTAGGGGTGCGTGCCATATAGAGCTTTATTAAAAGCGAGGCTGGCAAGGCTACCTGGGTCTTGTTTTTGTTGCTGTAGACCGACTAGAAGTCTGGCTTTATTGCGTGCCAATATTTGCTCATCAAAAGTAGGCTGAGTGAGAATCTGGGTCATTAAGTCAATGGCGGGTAGTAAATGCTCATCATCAGACAAACTTCTGAGCGAGACGATAAACATATCCTTATAAGCGCTACTATTTAAAGTGATACCTAAAGTCTCAACCGCGCGAGTGAAGTTATTTTCGTCCCTTGTTTTGGTGCCTTGCGTGAGCATAGTAGCGGTCATGTTAGCGATACCAAAACCTTGCTCACGAATATTGCCATCGCGGGCGCTACCTGCATTGAAGCGCAAATCGATATCAACGATAGGCAAGGCGGTGGTACGGACGAAGGAGACTGGAACGCCAGCGCTAGTCTTGAAGTGTTCAATATCAGGAACGGATACTTTTAGCGGATCGACATTATCTAAGCTGCTTAGCTTTGACAAAGCGGCAATAGGCACGCTGTTATCAACAGCGCTAGGCGCTCGATATTCTGCGCCTGGATAACCCTCGCTATTTACTTCAGAGAAAGCAGGAGCACAGATAGTAGTCAAACCCAAAGCGATACCGATGCTAAGTAAAAAAGAGCGTGATGAGTTAGTCGCCTTATTAGCTGCTTTAGTAGTATTCGACTTTTTATTTATCACTGGGCTCGACGACTTATTATTAGTAGTAGTAGTAAAGCGAACGGTTTTATTGATCATAATGGGCTTCTTGATAGAGTTATCTGCTTGTTTTTTTTAGTGATTTGATTTCAGTCATTGGACATCAATAGTCAGTTATTTCTTATCAGTATCGTCAGTATTATCTAAAGGTGGCACGATATGCATAACAGTTAAATTATCTTTGACGAGATACTTTTGACTAGCGGCCTTAATATCAGCTACAGAAACCTCATCGAGCTTAGCGGGTAGGGTGGCAAGTAGCCTATCGTCAAGACCAATCGTTTGTAGCGAGCCAATCATACGCGCTTGCCCTGCCATACTGTCTTGTGCGTAGACGAGACCCGTTACGGTATTAGTCTTTGCCCGTGCAATCTCATCAGCCTCGATAGGATCGCGCATTAGCTTATCGATCTCATTGGTGATCGCTTGCTGAGCTTCCTCTAAGCTGACGCCTTCGCGCGGGGTCGCCTGAATAAGAAACAGACCATCGCCGCGATCAAACAAATCATAAGAAGTACCGACGCTAGTGAGCAAGTTACGCTCACGTATTAATCGGCTCTCAAGCCTGGCAGAGAGGCCACCATCTAGCACATCTTGCGCTAAGGACAAGGCGTAAGCTTGGTTTTGATTACCTGAATCAACGGTTAGCAGACTAGGCACGTTATAGCCCATTAATAACACTGGCACTTTTACCGCTTGTACTGAGTCGACTTGTTGATAGCCACGAAAGCCTCGTTGTCGCACCGCCGGACGCTCAGGCAGCTGGCTTGGCTTAAGCTTGCCAAAGTAGCGTTTGACTTGTGACAATACCGCTTCGGGCTGTACATCTCCTACGATGACTAACGTGGCATTATTAGGAGCATACCAAGCTTGGTACCAGTCTTTGAGCTCGCCAAGCTTGATAGATTCGAGCTCATCCATAGGACCAATCACCGACTCGCCTTTCGGGCTATCAGGTAAGGCCAGTAGACGAAACGACTCATAAGCTTTGGCTAGCGGATTATCATCGGTGCGTTGGCGGCGCTCCTCCATGACCACTTGATGCTCTTTGGCAAAGGCTTCTTCATCGAACAGTAAGTTAGTCATACGGTCAGCTTCAAGCTCTAATGCTAGCGGCAAACGATTGGCCGGAAAGAGCTCGTAGTAGCCAGTATAATCGTAGCTAGTAAAAGCATTATTCGAGCCACCAAACTTAGCGATTAGGCGCTCATAGTCATCGCTTGAAACGTCAGCGGTGCCTTTGAACATCATATGCTCAAGTAAATGCGAGATACCGCCTTTATTCACTGGCTCATCTGCCGAGCCGACGCGGTACCAAATCTGGGTCATGGCGACAGGAGCGCGATGGTCTTCTTTAATAATGACTTTGAGGCCATTATCTAATAGATACTCATGACGGCCTGAGAGATCCATTTGCAGATCAGAGGCGCTATTAGCCACCTCGCTATCTATGACTGGTGGGGTAGCAGTTTGCGCTGCTGAAGGGGCAGTTGTTGTGGTCTGGCAAGCGGCAAGCGTGGCTGATAAGCTTAGTACGCAAGCAGTGCGCCATAATAAACGAGACGGTTTGGATGAAAAGTGGTGACGCTTAGCAAGCATAGTATTCTCAAAGTATAAAAACGATAAATAGGCTCAAATATTAAGATAAAAGTACGGCTTAAACGGCTTAATCAGATAGATTTATGACCACCAACCATCACGCTAGCGGTAGGCTTAAAACCCTGCGTAGTGTTACAACCACTAGTCGCCAAAGCGGACACTGCGATAACTATGGCTAAACTACTAGTCACGATTGTCTTAGAAGCAGTAGTTTTCGGCTGAAGTTTTTTATTGCGTTTTTGAGTTGATAGAGTAGATGACATGAGCGTTCCTAATAATAAAAGCCTGATCATACTTGATCATAAAGGCACTAAATAAACCAATGGCTAAGGATAGGCCAATCTTATTTAAACTGAGGTCATAGTTTTGTGTCTAAACCTTAAGCTAAGCTTGCATAGCCCTTTATTGAATGAGATTACCACTATCATCATATTTGCTATGGCATCTTATTAGACTGCATAAAGTCGGTCTGTTTTTTATCAGCTTAGACAACTACCATTAATGAGCCATCGCCGAATTATGCTAAACTAAGGTAAATCCATCTGACGTTTAGATGCTGCTAACTATAACGCTTCTTATAAAAATGCAATTTGTTAAAAATTAAATAATACTTTGATCAATTTTAGGGCAAACTTATGAATAATGCTGACAATCCCAATCGCGTGGTTATTAATTTAGATGGTGATCTAAATAATTTAGATGACGATGATATTACCTTACCCAGTTTGCCGGTGCAATCGGTGGCTATCGTTGATGAGGGGCAGAGTGCGAACACGACTCCTAATGAGCCTATCGATGAGGCTGTTGAAAGCGCTTCAGATAAAGCCGACAATGCTACTAAGGTGGGTAATATAGCGTTAGGCTCACCCATTTTGTCGCCTGATGCGGATAGCGAATCGCCAAACCAGTCCGTGGACGTAGCGGCTAATGATTATGATGCTAATACTGATAATGACACAAATAGCGCTTCTAGTGACAAAGTAGCTAATAATGTCTCATCTCATCATAAGACCTCTAAGATTGAAGTGCCAAAAATGCCCTTGCAAGCGCAGTTGGGGGAGGCGACAAACGCTAGCAAAGAGAGTACTCATGCAGAGACAACCGCAGAGTCTATATTGCAAGACGATCTACAAACTAAAGAGTCTACTGAGCCCAAAGGTCGTCAAAAAGGCAGTTGGTTCAACCGAATGAAGTCGGGTCTAAGCAAGTCGCGTAAGAATCTAGCTGAGGGTATGGTCAGTATTCTTATCGGTGGTAAAGAGATTGACGATGAGCTGCTAGAGGAAGTAGAAGATCAGTTGCTCGTTGCGGATATTGGGGTAAACGCCACTAACCGTATTATCAAAAGCTTAACTGAGCAGACCGCTCGTGGCGATTTGATTTACGCGCATTCTCTCTATAAAGCCCTACAAAGCGAGCTGGTCGATATTTTAACGCCGAAAGTCGCACCGCTGGTGATTGATACCAGCAAAAAGCCCTTCGTGATCTTGGTCGTCGGGGTCAATGGGGTCGGTAAAACCACGACTATAGGTAAGCTTGCCAAACGTCTGCAAGGCGAGGGCAAGTCAGTGATGCTCGCTGCTGGCGATACGTTCCGGGCAGCAGCGACTGAACAGCTACAAATTTGGGGTGAGCGCAATCACATTCCCGTTGTGGCGCAAGGTCATGGCTCTGATAGTGCCTCGGTTATCTTTGATGCGATGCAATCGGCTAAGGCAAAAAACATCGATGTACTGATTGCCGATACCGCTGGGCGCTTGCAAAATAAAACCCATTTGATGAGTGAGCTTGAAAAAGTCGTAAGAGTCATGCGTAAAGCAGATGAAACGGCGCCGCACGAAGGCATGATCGTACTCGATGCCGGTACTGGTCAAAACGCTATCAATCAAGTCGAGCTATTTAATAAAGTAGTACCGCTGACCGGCATTACAGTTACTAAGCTTGACGGTACTGCCAAAGGTGGCGTGGTCTTCAATATTGCTGAGACCACTGAGGTGCCTATTCGCTATATTGGCGTTGGCGAGTCTATTGATGACTTGCGCGCCTTTAGCCCTAAACAGTTTGTCGCGGCTTTATTTGAGACTGATGATAAAGAGTAGGAGCTGATGTTGGTGCTGGTGCTTAACGTCTAAATATTGGTTTGTGAGAATAAGGAATAATGATGCTAGTGACCACGACAAAGCTACAAACCTATATGCTCGTTTTGATGGTCACTGAAAGTGATATCAGCTCAGCTGACAAAGACGAGCCTAGGCTGGTGCAAGTCAGTTGGCTGTCGCAGGATCAGTGGTGGACGGACTCAAAATCATTTACTAAGCTCAAAAAACACTATCAACTGGCAGATAGTGACTTTAAGTTTATTGAAAAAAATAGCCTAAGCATAGACGATCCTGCACAAGCACTGTTGATTAAGACCATTAAACAAATCAATGAGTATGCGTTAGAAGAAAGAACAGTCTTTGACTTGCCACTCGATTTATCACTAGGGACTGAGTTTCAACAGCAGGTCTGGCGAGCGCTGCAAGAGATTAAGCATGGCGAAACCATAAGCTATGCTACTTTAGCTCGCCGCATCGGTAACCCCAAAGCTTTTCGAGCGGCCGCCAATGCTAACGGCAAAAACCCTTTTAGCCTCGTTATTCCTTGTCATCGAGTGATTGCTAGCGATGGTAGGCTTGGCGGTTATACGGGTGGCATTGATAAAAAAGAGTATCTGCTAGCACTCGAAGGCGTAAAATGTAAGATGTAAAATTGTGGTTAGTTTATATAAAAATAAAGGCTAAACGTTGTACACGTTTAGCCTTTATAAGTACTGGAATAAGTATTGGAGTCTAACCAAGCTTAGTTATTCTGTTTCCAGCTGCGCCATAACGTTATCTGAGATATGCACATTGCTATAAACCTCTTGCACATCGTCGATATCCTCTAACATATCGATCATTTTCATCACTTTTTCGGCGTCATCAACATTGTCAATCTCAGCACTAGTAGAAGGTGCCATAGTCACCTCAGCACTGTCAGAAACTAAGCCTGCTTTGTTAAGCGCGTCTTTAACTTGACCGAAACTTTCCCATTCTGTAATAACTAGTAATGACTCGCCATCATTTTCGACATCGAGCGCGCCAGCATCAAGCGCAGCTAGCAGCACTTCATCTTCGAGACTAACATCATCGAAGCGAATCTCGCCGCGCTTAGTAAAAAGATAAGCGACGGAACCGCTCGTTCCCAAATTGCCATCAAATTTAGTAAAAGCATGACGAACTTCGCTGACCGTGCGGTTAAGGTTGTCAGTCATCGTTTCTACGAGTACCGCTACGCCGCCGACACCGTAGCCCTCATAGCTAACTTCTTCCATGTTTTCATTGTCACCGCCGCCGGTGCCGCGATCGACAGCACGATTGATAGTGTCGCGGGTCATATTGACAGAAAGCGCTTTTTCGACAGCAGCTCGCAAGCGTGGGTTTTTATCAGGATCGGCGTCCCCTTGCTTAGCAGCTGAAACAATCTCACGGATGACTTTAGTAAAGATTTTACCTTTTACTGCATCTTGACGGGCTTTTTTGTGCTTGATGTTGGACCATTTTGAATGACCTGCCATGTTACATCCTTAAAGTTTACCTAAACGGCTGATGTCTAAGTGTGCGATTTGTATATTGTTAAAAGCTATTTTTTGCTACACTGTGACAACCTGACTGTGGGTTGGTACGCAAATTAGCCTTAGTGAATGAGCGATATTATAAACCACTTATGGCTATTTTGACAAAACTCCCCTTTGGCAATGAGTCTATTTATCAGAATCCCTTTCCTACTTAAGCCCTAAATTCTATGAAGCAACCAACCGCTGAAGCTATCACTCATATGCGTAATCGTATTCACGTCATCATCGAGGGCACAGATACGCGTTTGGGTAAGCTTTTTGATATCGTGTTACTGATTGCTATTTTGACCAGTGTAGCCGTGGTGATGCTAGATAGCGTGCTTTATATGCGTTTGCAATATGGCACCTTATTTTTTTATGCTGAATGGTTTTTTACTATTTTATTTACCATTGAGTATTTGCTGCGTTTATTTTCAGCGCCTAACCGCTTTCGATACGTCTTTAGCTTTTTTGGTATCGTTGATTTACTGTCAGTACTCCCAAGCTATTTAAGCTTACTGTTTGTGGGCGTGCAGTATCTGTTAGTGATCCGTATCTTGCGGATCTTACGCGTATTTCGGGTGCTAAAGCTCAAAGCTTATATGCAGCAAGCGGGCTTTCTGGCCTCAGCATTGAAGACCAGTCAGCAAAAGATTACCGTCTTCTTTTTATCTTTAGTACTGCTTGTGACCATATTTGGCTCTGTGGTATACGTGGTCGAAGGCCCAGAAAATGGCTTTACCAGTATTCCACTCTCGATCTACTGGGCGGTAGTGACGGTAACGACTACCGGTTATGGCGATATGTCACCGAAAACGCCAATCGGGCAGGCGATTGCATCTATGGTGATGATCACCGGTTATGCGATTATTGCCGTACCTACAGGTATTTTTACCGCGGAGCTGGCGCGTAACATGCGTCCCCAGCTAAACCCCATTACTTGTCCGAACTGTGGTAAATTCGGCCATGCAGTAGGAGCTGAATACTGTGATCGTTGTGGTCACGCGCTACATGTCTAATCTACTATCGGAGTGATTGACACCAGATTTATTGCCAAAGTTTACTGGTCTTGAGTCTCAGTAAGCTGCGGCGATTTTGTCGGTTCTGGCTCTACTTTGGCTAGATTCGCCGCTGAGGCTTCTGGTTTAGCAGCTTCTAGATATTCATCAACCAAAGGCGACAAATCAATCTCCACCCCAAGATTCACCAAATTCCAGTACTGTCCCGACACCGTACGATCGAGCATCATCGTCGTCGCTGAGGGCTGAAACTGGCTAAAATACTTCAAAGAAGTCCGCATTTGCGTGATCGCTTCGTGATGGACTTGACTGTTAGCAAAGTCAAAATCGCCTTCGTGATAAGGGGTAATAGATAAAGGTTTAAGACCGATAGCTAGCCACTGTTTATAAAACTCTCCTGGAATATCAGTATCATCGTTACGGCGTATGCCTAGCGCAATAAGGTCCTGTTCAAGCGCGGTCACATCGCTGCGCACGGCATGCTGAGCAAAGCGGCGAAACAGCTGAACTTCATTATCGCTATAACTACGAATACCGCCAAAATCGTAAGCAATGACGCTGCCATCTGGGCGAAATGCAAAATTACCTGGATGCGGATCGCAGTGCATTCGGTACAAGCTAAAAAGCTGCCCGGCACTAAAATGAAATAAGCGCTCAGCGATTTTTTGCTTAACGGCGTTATCCCAAGTAGCAGCCACCGCTAAGCTCTCACCCATCTCTTCAGTCAAAGTCAAAATACGCTTTGAGGAATGACTACCGATCACTTTGGGAATGATAAGTCCGGTATCGCTAGCATGAAATGCGCCAAACACTCTTAGGTTGCTCGCTTCTTTAATATAATCAAGCTCATCATATAAGCTCTTACGAATCTCATCGAATAGCTGATTTTGCAGCTCGCGACTCATATTGAGCACGCCGGCGATTTTTAGCGCCATACGCACCTGTTTTAGGTCGCTATCGCAGTTCTCATCAACGTTCGGGTATTGTACTTTGACCACTACGTTTTGACCGGAAGCCAAAGTCGCTTTGTGTACTTGACCGATAGAGGCAGCAGCAAAAGGTGTCTCTGCAAACTCAATAAATAGCTCATCAATAGGCGCTTTTAGCTCGCGCTCTACTTGCGAGCGTATCTGCGAGTAGGGCATAGGCGGTGCATCTTTTTGTAGCTTCTCCAGTGCCGCTGCAACCTCCGGAGGAAAGACGTCTTTGTATTGTGAGGCAATTTGACCCACCTTCATCACCGCACCTTTCATCTCGCCTAGTGTATCAGCGATTTGAATACCGACATCTTGCATCAACTCTGAGCGTGCCTGTAAACGCTTTTCTTCGTCGCTGGAGAGATGCTTTAGGGAGTTTTTAGCGGCTTTGCCTGCAATGCTCGCGGTCATACCTGCAAGCTTCATAAAGCGTTTTCCGGACGTTTTTGCCATTCATATCACCATCTATCGAGTATTGAGTCATTACCTTTTTATTAAGGCATTTTTGTTTTAATCAAGCGATCCTAGTTGTATTAGTCATAAAGGTTCAGGCTTGAATATTTATACTGAATCCTCTAAGTTTGCCTTGTATAGATGTGCCAACCAGTACTCTAAAGCCATCTGATAGCCTAAATGTCCAAGGCCACAGATGACGCCAGTTGCGATATCGCTCAGATAGGAGTGCTGACGAAACGGCTCACGGCTATGGACATTGGATAAATGCACTTCTATAAAAGGTTTTTTGGTGGCGAGTAGGGCATCGCGAAGCGCCACTGAAGTATGAGTAAATGCGCCGGGGTTGATAATGATAGCATCGACTTGCGCTGCTATATCCGCTAATAAACCATAGTGCTGGATCTCATCGACGAGTTGTCCTTCGTGATTGGACTGAATACAAATCAGCTCAATATGATGTTTCGCCGCTTGTGTCTTTAGCCTAGACTCGATATCAGCCAAAGTGATATGGCCATATATCTCAGGCTCGCGTTTGCCTAATAAGTTTAGATTGACGCCATTCACTACTAGTAGTTTATGGTTATGAGTAGATGCATTCATAATGGCCTCGGTAAATTAAAATAGACAATGGTAATAAGTAAAGAATATAGAGAGTAAATAATACAAGATGAAAAACAGTAGCTACTAAGATCTGACTTGCTAGTAGCCAATTATAATAACAGTTTAGGTGATTATTACTAAAAATTTATCCAAAAAGTCTTTAGCCGGCAAAAATCATGCTAAAAGTCTTTAAGTTACTAAAAACCCGTGCTATGATATTTTCAAGCAACATAGGTTACAAATTTATTACTGGTGAGTTCAATAATAATTTTCGTCGCCTGCCTACCATTACTGCGTATCTTTATAGCTATCTGATACAAACTAATGGATCTGTAATTCTAATATTATTATCTTAGTACCCGTTTATATGCAATGTTGCAAAGGAATTTGGGGCTAAGCGCACTGTTTAGGAAGTTTTATTATGTCAGCTCGTGAGCAAGGTATCGTTAAGTGGTTTAATGACTCAAAAGGGTTTGGTTTCATTCAACGTGATGGCGGCGAGGACATCTTTGTCCATTTCCGCGCGATTCAAGGCGATGGTTACCGCTCCTTAAAAGATGGTGAAAAAGTAGAGTTCAGTGTAGTTGAAGGCGAAAAAGGCCTACAAGCTGAAGAAGTTAGAAAACTAGAAGAGTAGTCGGGGCAGACGTTATGGCATTTTGTCATAATATTTGTATCAACTACGCTATACTATCGAGTCAAACCTGTCTTATCTAGCCTATATTGTATGTATTATCGTATACATATACAGGTAAAGATGAGCCACTAGGTTTGGCTTTTTTGTGTTTTATAGCTAGGATATTCGCTTTTGCTTTGCATTAACACTAGCAAACGCTATCATTACTCTCCAAGTAATCGTAGTGTTGGTGCTGACTAGCATTGGCTGTAGGCGTTTTGATAGAAAGACGCTTCACCTATAAGGATAATTTTTTGAGTAATTTCACGACATTTAGAGACTTACCATTATCAGCGCCGACCTTACGCGCGATCAAAGATTTGGGCTTCACCCAGCTTACCGCTATTCAAGCGCAAATATTGCCTCATACTTTAGCGCATCAAGACGCTATTGGTCAGGCACAAACGGGTACTGGCAAGACGGCGACGTTTTTGATTACTATTATGGAAGCGCTACTTAATCGACCTTTTGGCGATGATGAGGAGCGTTATCTGGGGGAGCCGCGGGCGGTGGTCATGGCACCGACGCGGGAGCTTGCGCAGCAGATATTTGATGATTGTGTGGAGCTGACCAAATACACTGACTTGCATAGTGTTTGTATTATGGGCGGTACGAGCTATGATACTCAGCAGCATGAGCTTGAGCGTAAGCATATCGATATATTAATTGCTACTCCCGGACGACTGATTGATCTGATGCTTAAAGGTATGGTCTATTTGGATCGGGTAGAGGTGTTAGTGTTAGATGAAGCCGATCGCATGCTCGATATGGGCTTTATCCCTGATATCAAGCGACTAGTCGGCCGGATGCCTGCTAATAGCGATCGTCAAAGTCTACTGTTTTCAGCGACTTTCAATCAAGACGTGATGAATCTAGCCTATCGCTGGTTGCATGAGCCGCAGTTTGTAGAGATTGAGCCTGAGCACAAAACTAGCGAGCTGGTCGAGCAGCATTTTTATCTATTGACTGAAGAGCAAAAGCTGGCCGCTTTGCAGCGTATTATTGCAGATAATAGCGTTGATAAAGTGATTGTTTTTGCTAATCGTAAAGATCAGGTGAAGCGTCTCTATCATAAGCTGCGCCAATCCCATAAAGTCGTCATGCTGTCGGGTGATGTCATCCAACAAAAACGTGAGAAGTATTTGCAGCGTTTTAAAGACGGCCATGCTTCGATTTTGGTAGCGACTGATGTTGCAGGGCGCGGTATCCATGTCGACGATATCAGTCATGTGGTCAATTATACTTTGCCCGATCAGCCAGATGATTATGTGCACCGTATTGGTCGTACCGGACGCGCCGGACAAACGGGAATTAGTATCAGCTTCGTGAGCGAAGACGATGCTTTTAATTTGCCCGCCTTAGAGAAGCATTTGGATACTAAGTTTAGTCTTGAGCAGTGGCAGGAGTAGTAATAGGGCAAACTTTGCGCTCTTACTCTAAAGCCTAAACAAAAACCTTCTACAAGAATTATTTTGTAGAAGGTTTTTTTAGATATTTAACAAGTATTAAGTCTCATTACTTAATGCTTAATGGCTATCCATATTATGCTCATTATCACTCATATTTTGATGACTATTGCTAAGGTTGGATGTCATCGAACTAGGACTAGAATGGGACATTTGCGGGTTGCTATGAGCATCGCCGTGTCCGCCACCATGCATACTGGCCATCACCATAGGAACAAAGACAACGGCTAAGCCTGACAGCACCATAATAGCGCCATTGAATTGGCGTAAACGCAAACGGCCGATTTGACCACGTAGCCAGCTCACCGTTTTGTGCGTCGCGACCAACATCGGTATAGTGCCTAAGCCAAATACGAACATTAAAGCGGCACCGCTAAGAGGATCATGAGCGACGACAGCGATCAGTAGGGCACCGTAGACCAGGCCACAAGGCAAATAACCCCATAATAGACCCGCTGCTAAGGCGCGCGGATAAGTATTGAGTGGAAATACTTTTTGGCGTATTGGACTTAAGAATTGCCAAAAGCGCATGCCGACGCGCTCAAGCTTAGTCAAAAATGGCAGTCCAAGCATGGTCGCACCAACAAACACCAAAACCAGCCCTAATAGAATACGCGGCATGCTATTGCCTATCATCAAAGGAGCCAGTACTGTGGTACCAATCAGTCCGGCGACTAAACCTAATACGGCATAACTGGTCAAGCGTCCAAAATGATAAGTAGCAATTAGGGCGCGGCGTTTGGCGGGACTGACATCCTTCATCGATAGACTAAAAGCGGCGACCAAACCTCCACACATGCCTAAACAGTGCGGAGAACCAAAAAAACCCATAAATAATGCCGCAATAAGTAAAGCTGTGGTCATAAAGAACCTCTCCTACCAAACAAGAGCACTATTAATCTTGAATCTGAGGGTAAATAAAAATTAGAAATTAGGGTGCTAATCATCTTTGTTATTATTAGTGTTATCGACATCAGACGGTTTTTTCGTAACTTCTTCATGGGTTTGAATCACCTGACGACGCTCTTGACGATCCTCTAGGATAATACGCTGAGAGGCGTTATCTAAATCCTCGAATTGATTGGATTTTACCGCATAACGCACCGCCCAAATGGCCACAACAAATAGCATTAAACTTAAGGGAATCAACAAAAAGATACTGAGCATCATAAACCTCTGGGATAACTCTAAAAGACATTTATCAGCTGTTATTATACGCTTAATAAGGCTTAATCAGGTGAGTGCCTAATTAAAAGTTTTTACTGCCTCACCTCTAGGAGTCAATAGCTCCTCATTGCTCATCTCTTTAGCGTCACGGCAATTAGTTTGCGGGCGAATAATATCGCGTAAGTAGGCTGCAATCTCATAGACCGCGCGCCTTGAATGGGTTAAATTTTGCGCCGGTTCCATCCAATCACGCTTAACCGGCAACGGGGCGCTCAAAGCAGTACTATTAATACCATTTAGAGCAAACTGCCTACGCGCACGCGGCATGTGATAACGATCAGTAATCAAATATACGTGATGCAAAGGCACACGTTTAGCGGTAAAACGTGCGTTTTCGCAAGTATTCATACTGGCGTTTTCACTAATCAAACCATCGATGCCGTGCTCAAGCAGCCATTGACCAAGCCAAGGAGCCTCAGCGCCGCTAAGCACAATAGGTAAGGGTAGATCATGATAAGCCGTAGCCGCGGTTTGCGCCCGATTGAGGCTATAGCCATTAAGAACAATCTGATTATTATTATCATTAGTTAACCCGCCGCCTAGTACCACGTAAGCGGTTGGCGGCGAACTCATAGTCGATGGGGCCGTAGTGGGGAGAGGCAGGCGCGTAAGTACATAGACGACAGCTTGCGAAAACAGTGGCGTAAATAAGCTAATAAGGACTAAAACAACAGTAGTAGAACCTACTAAAAAGGTGATATTAATAATACGAAAGACTTTGACCATACGCTCAGCGGAACGTAGATAATAACGCCATAAACGTTTTGATAATGGTCGCTTATTCCGCATATGCACTCTGTCCAATACTAGCGTTAGCATTGACCCAAATAGGTTCACGAGTTAAAGTCACCTTGAACTTATCATAGACTTGGCTGCTGATGAAATCTTGGGACTTTGCGACATCTATTTGCTGCGCTTGGTAGGGCTGCTGATTGGTCAATACTAATGCTTGCTGCTGATGAGTGATAATAGGTGCAATTCCGCCACCTTTTAGCCCAGCATGCTCAATCAGCCAACCAGCAGCAACTTTAACCTTTTGTTCTGGCATCGGGTAGCCCACTATCTTAGGATAGCGGCTTTGTAAGTCGGCGAATTGTTCATTGCCAATGATAGGGTTTTGAAAGAAGCTACCACAATTGGGAAGCTGTTTAGGATCGGGTATTTTTTGTTGACGAATATGAATAATGGCCTGCATCACATCGTGAGGCGCAGGCTCAGCTCGGTTCTGCTGCTCAGCAAAGCTTTGCGCGACTGCTTTGACATCACCATAATTGACAGATATTCGCGCCGCATCAGTATGCAAACGTAGGCCCACCCGGCTAATGAGCCAAGTATTAGGTGCGCGTTTAAACACACTATCACGGTAGCCAAATTGACAGTCATTAATGGATAAGTCATGCCAAGTTTGACTAGGAAGATGGTAAGCTCGCACCGATTGTAAGCAATCTTCTAATTGTACTCCATAGGCACCGATATTTTGGACGGGAGCGGCGCCTGTTAAGCCTGGAATAAGGGCTAAATTCTCTAAGCCATACCAGCCCTGAGCGACCGTATAAGTCACTAACTCATGCCAGTTTTCACCTGCCATCACTTCAATATCGACATATTCTGCTGTTTGTTGGATTACCTCAATACCGCGCATAAAGGGACGCAGCACGATAGCATTGAGCTGTGAGGGGAGCAAGACGTTACTACCGCCTGACAAGACAAATAAAGGTAGCTTACTAGATTGCTGATGATAATGAATCATAAACGTATCTAGCTGAGTTTCTTCAGTGATAACGACTGCTTTGTCCGCTACGCAAGCTAGCGCCATAGTATTAGCATGTGATAAATCATGCGCCAAATCATATAAATCGCATAAGTCATCTGCACTAACGCTTTGGCTATGAGGTAAAGCTGAGGCCATAAATAGTCCTATGCGACTAAAGGGAGTGATCTAAGAGTAAATTTGAAAAAGCTTATCAGAAAACCAAGCCATTAAGGGCAGGGTATTATAGAGGATAAGTCTTACCAAAGGAGCTAAAATAGTTCAATTAAGAATAGTTTTTCACTGGGTTTTTGACTATGACTGCGAAAAACGAATAGCAGCAAAATTCAGTCAATTTCTAAGCACCTTAATTGGTCTTCCAGCTCTCAATCCAGGCTTGCGTACTAGATTCTATACGTTCAATAACGTCCTCGAATGCTTCGCTTTCCCCTTGATAAGGATCAGGCACATCATCACCGCCATAAGTAGGATCTTCTTCACTAAACAAAGCTAGTTTTGCTAAGGTCTCTTCAGGCTCATCTATCCCGTCCTTTATCGCTTGCAAATCCGCTAGATTTTGAGTGTCCATAGCCAAAATTAAGTCAAAACTCTGAAAATCATCGGCAGTCACTTGCCGAGCCACTAATTTACTAATGTTATAGCCGTTGAGTTTGGCATGACGCTGCGCGCGCGTATCAGGAGCGTGACCGATATGCCAATCGCCGGTTCCGGCTGAGTCTATCTTGATATCTAGACCAGCTATAGCAGCCTGTTGACGAAAAATCTCTTCAGCGGTAGGCGAGCGGCAAATATTACCCAAACAAACCAAGAGTACAGACGAGGGGGCAGAGGCTTTAATTGGCATAAAATAACCTTTTTTATCAGCATATTGATTATGTATTGACTCTATAGCGCGCAAGCTCCCCTAAAAAGAGCAGCTGGCGTCTACTTTCAATATAAAACGAATTATGGAATAGTGCTATGACTGAGCAACAATGTGCTTAAGTAAAAACGTAACGATCAATCACACTGTTATAAAATAGCCACTAGCGTAACGATAAATGATGACAAAGGCAAGAAGAGCGAAGAGATAAACGCTAGTAATAATAAGGGCTGTAGTGCTAAAGTATCAGTGGTTACTGACGTTATTAAAAGCTGATTTAGTCTTGTTTGTCTTTAAACCGCTGCAACTCTCGGCGCTGCTTTTTATTAGGCTTATTATCAGGACGCGCTAAATTGGCCAGTTTACGCTGCTCAGCATAATAGGCGCGGCGCTCAGTGCTTTCATCCGTCTCTGAATAGAGCATTTGCGCAGCAGAGGCGTTACCGCGCTGGGCGCTTAGGGCTTCAACGATGACCGTTTTTTCAGTCATTGCTGTCGCGGATCCCTGCCGAATCTGTAGCTCATCACCAACGGCAATCTCTTTGCTGGTTTTGACTCGGCTACCAGCATAATGCACACGTCCGCTCTCAATCGCTTCTTTGGCGAGCGTACGTGTCCGATAAAAGCGCGCCGCCCATAGCCATTTATCAATACGCATACGTACCGCTTCAGGTTGGCTATGGCTAGGCCGGTTATGGTTTTTGTTATGTTTACGCATCAAAACCTCATTGATATCAGTATATTAAGATATAAATGGTGATTTATTTAACAATTAAAAGAGTGTGATGCCGCAAATAGTTAGAGAATCTAGCGGTTTCTTATACCGTTATAAACCTAATTACACCACTGTTGTTCACAAGGAACGCCGTCGTTATTACCATCCATTTTAGTAGTAGGGCAGTTGTTGCTAAAGTAAGTCGCCTCTGCACAAGAGGTCATTTGCGAACAGTGCTTGCGACCATCGCAGACAAAAGCCTGAGTTTGCGTAGTGGACTCAACAGGTTCAGTAATTGAAACGGGCACGGAGTCATTGTAAGTTGGCGGTATGTTTGCAAGCTCTTCTTCACTAAATGTAAATTTATCAATGCTATCAGCGCTATCAGGTGAAGTAATAGCATCATTGCTAAAGACTTTTGGCTGTAGATAAATATAAGCGAAAAAAGCTATTAATAATGCTGCTACGATTATAACGATAGGTTTCATGCAGGCTCACATCATGTATCAATACAAAATTTTGGCTTAGAATAAGATATAAGCTAGATGATCCAAACATATAGTAATCGTCTAGCTTACTTTGAACTAGGTGTAGCTATTTTGAACAACTGACTCTGACAGCTATTTCAAAAACAGCTGATAAGCGACATTATCATTAAGCATAGTACAGTCATAGCCGATATCTAATAACGCATCTTGCAGTTGGCGCGAGTTACTTGTCGAAGCCTGCAAACCGACCAAAACGCGCCCTTCAGCCGCCCCATGATTGCGATAATGGAATAAGGTGATATTAAAATCATCGCCAAGCTTTTCTAAAAAGGACAGTAGTGCGCCAGGACGCTCTGGAAATACTACTTTTAGAAGCTGCTCGTTTTCGACATGGGCATGACCACCGATGAGGTGACGGATGTGTGATTTGGCGATATCGTCGTCGGTCAAATCGTGAGCAGTATAACCATCGTCTGCCAGCTGCTTGCTGATGGTGTGTCGCTCTTTTTCTCCTTCTTTTAAGGCGATACCAACGAAGATTGATGCAGGTTCCATCGAGTCTGGTGATTTTTGACTATCGGCGCGGTAGTTAAACTCGGTGATGTTACGTCCATGTAGGCTACGGCAGAAGTTTAAGAAAGCGCCAGTCTGCTCAGGAATGGTCACGCCAAAGATAGCTTCTTTTTTCTCACCAATCTCAGTACGCTCAGCGATATAACGCAAGCGGTCAAAGTTCATGTTGGCGCCGCAGATGATGCCGACGCAGTTTTTGCCTTGCAAATCATGCGCTTTGATGTATTTTTTCATCCCAGCAACCGACAGAGCACCGGCTGGCTCAACGATACTGCGATTTTCTTCAAAGATATCTTTGACAGCTGCACACACTTCATCGTTGCTACAAGTCACCACTTCAGGCTCGACGATAGGCCCTGAGCGATCGCTTTTTTGCGTACGTATTACCTCAAAAGGTAGTTCGCCAATTTGGGCCACTGCCACACCATCGACAAACAGGCCGACTTGCTCAAGCTTGACGCGTTCACCAGTCCCAAGTGCTGCTTTTAGGCAGGCTGATTGTTCCGCTTCTACAGCGATGACTTTGACATGCGGTGCGACCTCTCCCAAAAACGCGGCAACTCCTGAGATCAGACCACCGCCGCCAACAGCCACAAATACATAGTCCATGTTGCGCCACTGCTGCGTAAGTTCAAGGCCTATGGTGCCTTGTCCGGCAATCACCAGCTCATCATCATAAGGGGGGATAAAGGTAAGGCCCTCAGTCTCAGCGCGATTGATCGCATAGCGGTTGGCTTCATCGAAGCTATCTCCATGTAAATCGACATTACCGCCTAAAGCGCGTACGGCAGCGACTTTGATGTCTGGCGTAGTAGTAGGCATGACGATAATGTTATTGAGCATGAGTTTGCGTGCAGAATAAGCAACCCCTTGTGCGTGGTTGCCAGCAGAGGCACAAATGACGCCGCGTGCTTTTTGCTCATCGGACAGTTGACTAATGCGATTATAAGCACCGCGCAATTTAAAGGATTTAACCGGTTGCAGATCTTCACGCTTAAAGCGAATGTCATTAGCAAAACGTTGGGTCAGCTTGGGGGCAGTTTCTAGTGGCGTTTGAATAGCAACGTCATAGACGGTGGCTTGCAAGATGGCTCGTACCCAGTGTGATAGCATAATGATCCCTAGAAATGGTAGATAAAAAGTATAAATAACAATAAAAACGAAATAGATTAGCCTATGCTGATTTTGCTTATCTTGCAAGACTCAATTGCAGTTTTGTGGCGGTTTCATACTGAGCTGGGTATGAATGAGTGTTTGGCGGTTAAAGGATAGTCAGCTTGCTTGGGTATCTGATAGCACAGGGCGATAATCTGACTGGGTATAGACGAAACTTATTGAATTATTCTGATATGTCTGTATTATTAGACATATGGAAATAACAACTGCTATCGTAAGCTTTGCTGCACTGTCTCAAGACACTCGTTTAAAAGCCTTTAAACTACTGGTCAGCCAAGAGCCTGAAGGTTTACCTGCGGGTGAAATAGCCCGTCAATTGTCTGTGCCGCATAACACTATGTCGGCGCACTTATCAGTGCTGGCACGAGCAGGGTGGGTGGTGTCAAAACGCCAAAGTCGGCAAATCATTTATCGTGCGTCGCTGTCGCATATGGAGGCGGTCGTGCAGTTTTTGTTGCAAGACTGCTGCGCAGGACATCCAGAGCTATGTGCTTCGCTGATAGATAATTTAAGCGGCTGTGAGGCTGCCAAATCTGATAAACAAGACAGTCTGTAAAACACACCCTAATAACTAGATTCAAAAAATAGGTGAAATCGCTATGAAACCATTAATTTTTCATAATCCAAACTGCGGTACCTCTCGTAATACGCTTGCTATCATAAAGGCATCAGGCGAGCAGCCAGAAGTGGTGGATTATCTAAAAAACCCGCCGAGCCGAGCCGAGTTGGTTGAGCTACTATCGAAAATGAACATCTCGCCAAGAGAGCTATTACGCAGTAAAGAAGCCATTAATGATGAGCTGGGTTTAGACAATCCTGCGCTGTCTGATGACGACATTATTGATGCGATGATGGCGCATCCTATCTTAATTAACCGTCCTATCGTGGTCACGGGTAAAGGCGCAGCGCTATGCCGACCATCAGAGCGGGTGTTTGAATTGTTAGAAAATCCAGTGAGCAGCTTTATGAAAGAAGACGGCGAGACGATTTATCATGACAAAAGCCAATAAAAATCAGCCTCACGCAGAGGATTCATTGAAGCTAGATGACTTGCCTAATATTGATGCCAGTCAATTACAACCGATCGATACTGAGTCGCTGATTGCGCCAACTGACCCACGTCATCCGCCAAAGATACTGGTGCTATACGGATCATTACGTGAGCGCTCATTTTCACGGTTGGCGGCTGAGGAAGCAAGTCGGCTACTACGTTGGTATGGCTGCGAGGTGCGGATGTTTAATCCATCGGGGTTGCCGCTGCCTGATGACGCTGATAGCGATCATCCGAAGGTGCAAGAGCTGCGCGAGCTGGCGCAGTGGTCAGAGGGTATGCTGTGGGTGAGTCCAGAGCGTCATGGCAGTATCACCAGCATTATGAAAGCACAAATCGATTGGATACCGCTTGCACTGGGCGGCGTACGCCCAACTCAAGGTAAAACCTTGGCAGTGATGCAAGTCAGCGGTGGCAGTCAAAGCTTTAATACCGTCAATCAGCTGCGCATTTTGGGGCGCTGGATGCGCATGATTACTATCCCCAATCAATCGTCTATCCCGAAAGCCTTTTTAGAATTTAATGACGACAATCGTATGGATATGTCGCCTTTATATCTGCGCCTCGTTGATGTTTGTGAAGAGTTGGTGAAGTTTACATGGCTGACTCGTGCACGTTCAGCCTATCTGACCGATAGATACTCTGAACGGGTGGAAAGTGCTGAAGAGCTATCACAGCGCGTCAATCAAAAGTCGCTGTAATATTTCCTAGTTATAATCAACACGCTGTAAATAAGGTTGTTCCATGCTTGCATTCATTATCTTTATCGTGACGTTGGTGTTGGTGATATGGCAGCCTAAAGGCTTGGGCATTGGTTGGAGCGCGCTGGGCGGCGCCTTAGTCGCCTTGGCTTTTGGCGTGGTGCAATTATCCGATGTCGCTGTGGTGTGGGATATCGTCTGGGATGCGACCTTTACCTTTGTAGCGCTTATCATTATCTCGCTTATCTTAGATAGAGCGGGATTTTTTGGTTGGTCGGCGCTACATGTGGCTAGACTGGGCAATGGGCAAGGACGCTTGTTGTTCCCTATGATTGTCATACTAGGCGCGTTTATCTCGGCGTTTTTTGCCAATGATGGCGCGGCATTACTTTTGACACCGATCGTCATCGCTATCTTGCTACGGCTTAAGTTTTCACCGCCATCGGCATTGGCTTTTATCATCGCCACGGGCTTTATTGCTGATACCGCAAGTCTGCCGTTAGTGACGTCTAATCTGGTCAATATCGTCAGCGCCAATTATTTTGATATTGGCTTTGGACGTTATGCGGCGGTCATGGTGCCGGTAAACATTGTCTCTGTCATCGCAACATTAGCAGTGCTGTGGGTGGTCTATGCCCGCCAAATCCCAACACACTATTCTATTGCCAATCTTAGCGCACCCGCATCCGCTATTGAAGATCCGCTGGTGTTTAAAGCCGCTTTTCCGCTACTTGCTTTGTTATTGGTTGCTTATTTTGCCACTGAGTCACTAGGTGTGCCTATTTCCCTCGTCACTGGTGCGGCGGCATTAGTATTAATGGCCATCGCAGGCCGCTGGTGGCAGGGCGGGCGAGAGGCGGTTGTTTCGGTGCCTGATGTCGTACGCAACGCGCCTTGGCAAATCGTCTTGTTTTCGGTCGGTATGTATTTGGTGGTGTATGGCTTGGGTAACGCAGGACTGACGGCTTATGGTGCCCAAATACTTAATTGGCTAGGGCAGCAGGGCAATATCATCGCCACAGTAGGCACGGGATTTCTTTCAGCGATTGTAGCTTCTATCATGAACAATATGCCATCGACCTTGGTAGGTGCACTGGCTATCGATAGCGCGCAAGTACCTGCTGCCACTCGCGAGCTGATGATTTATGCTAATGTGATTGGCAATGATTTGGGGCCAAAATTTACGCCTATTGGCAGTCTTGCGACCTTGTTATGGCTACATGTCTTAGCAGAAAAGGATTATAAAATCAGCTGGGGACAGTATATGAAAATCGGCCTGCTCATCACGCCGCCAGTATTACTAGCCACACTGTTGGCTTTGGTGTTTTGGTTGCCTCATGTCTCTGGGTTTTAAAAGTCATCTATATTAGTTATCAATTACGGCAAGAATACCTCATTATTAGAATCGGTTTTACGCTGACATATAGCAAAGTCATCGGTTATAATAGCCGCGCATTTTAGCTTTTTTAGCCTTTAATTTTTTTAAGACGATACGTTTGTTCTGCCAAGGATTTATGATGAGTGATCAGCAAGCACAAAAGCAAGCCGCAGCCAAAGCTGCTCTAAGTTATATCGAAGATGACATGATACTTGGCGTAGGGACGGGTAGTACAGTGAACTGCCTGATTGAGCTATTGCCGACCCTCAAGCTTGCTGGCGCGGTGGCTAGCTCACAGGTGACAGAAGATAAATTGCGTGCTTTGGGTATCGAGATTGTCGATCTAAACTTTGCAGGCCAGCTTGATGTCTATATTGATGGTGCTGATGAAGTTAACGCGCATTTGCAACTGATTAAAGGCGGCGGCGGAGCACTGACGCGTGAAAAAATCGTCGCTGCAGCGTCTAATAAGTTCGTTTGTATGGTCGATGAAAGCAAACGCGTCGATATACTAGGCCGGTCGTTTCCTGTACCGATCGAAGTCTTGCCGCAAGCGCGCTCCTATGTGGCGCGTCAACTAGTAGCCTTGGGCGGTGAGCCTGTGTACCGTGAGGATTTTGTCACTGACTATGGCAATGTCATTCTCGATACTTACGACTTAGATGTGAGCAATCCTATCGCTCTTGAAAAAGAGCTTAATAATATTGTCGGCGTGGTCTGTAATGGGATTTTTGCGGCCAACCAAGCTGATGTTTTATTAAAAGCCAGTAGTAATGGGGTTGAGACGATAACGCGTTAATAGGCATCATTGTTTATCGTTAAACTTTTAAAGCTTAAAACTAAAAAAAGGCAGATTACTTATAGTAATCTGCCTTTTTGCTGTCTGTTTAAAAAAACATTTGCTCTCAAACGAATCGGTTATCGATCAGTTAAACCGATAATTTGATCTTATCTTTGAGCAAAAACTCCATCAGTGCTTTTTGTGCATGTAAGCGGTTTTCGGCTTCGTCCCAGACTACAGAGCGTGGATCATCGAGCATGTCGTGTGATATCTCTTCGCCACGATGCGCAGGCAGGCAGTGCATAAATACCACTTCAGGATCGGCTTTATCTAACAAGGAAGGCGTCACTTGGTAAGGGGCAAAGCGGCGCGCACGAGTGTTTTGCTCGGACTCTTGACCCATGCTGGCCCAAACATCGGTGACGATAAGGTGCGAGTCTTTTGCTGCATCTTGTACATCTTCGACTAAGCTGACGCAATGCGAGAAACGCTCCATCAGCTTAGGATCAGGCTCGAAGCCGTATGGCGCTGCCACGCGCAGCTCAAAGCCGAACTGACTTGCCGCTTGCATAAAGGAGGCGCACATATTGTTGCCATCGCCCACCCAAGTGACGGTCTTGTTTTCAATACTACCGCGATGCTCATAATAGGTTTGCATATCAGCGAGTAGCTGACAAGGGTGAAAGTCATCGGTCAAAGCGTTAATAATAGGTACGCTAGAGTATTTAGCAAAAGTTTCGACCTTTTCGTGACCAAAGGTACGAATCATAATGATGTCGACCATACTAGAGATGACGCGGGCTGAATCCTCTAAAGGCTCGCCGCGACCTAATTGCGTATCATTTGGTGATAAGAAAATCGCACTGCCGCCAAACTGGCCCATACCGGTCTCAAATGAAATACGCGTACGGGTAGAGGATTTCTCAAATATCATCCCAAGCGTCCGGCCAACAAAAGGCTGATAAATCTCGCCTGCATGTTGCATTTTACGCAGCTCGCTGGCTCGTTTGATTAGGGTTTCTAGTTCTTGTTTGCTTAAATCAGATAAAGTCAGAAAATGGCGCAAGCTCATAGCAGTCCTAGCAGTCGATCACGGTCAATTAGAATGGTGGGCTATCAGCCGGTGTTGATAGTAGTGCCTCAGGACACTGACCGCGGTGATAACAAACTTTTAGTATAGCGTAATTACTCTTAATGTAAATGCCCAATTTTTGCTGATTGAGCCTAATAAGATGAGGCTCAAAAACTAGAAAGGCTAGAGGGTTTGGATACGCGCAGGCCGTGCGCTCAAGCGGCAGAGGAGCTCGTAGCCGATAGTCCCTGCTTGGGAGGCAACGTCATCGACATGAGGGCTATCGCCCCAAAGGACCACTTTGCTATCTAAAGTAATATCGTCGGGGACGCTACTGACATCGATGACTATCATATCCATCGCCACGCGTCCACGTATCGGGCAAAGATAGCTCTCATAGTCTTGCTCACTTTGATGGTTTTGCTCTGAGTCTTCTGTTTTACTTTTAACCAGTACGCAAACGTGCGCCTCATCATTTATAACGCGAGGATAGCCATCGCCATAGCCGATGCTGACGAGTGCTGTTTTAGTGGGCTTATCTGCAATCCAGCGGCTACCATAACCGATAGCCTCGCCGGTATGGACTGTCGATAAAGCCATAATCCGGGCGCTAAATTCCATAGCCGGTTGCAGCTCTAACTCGGATGCTGACTTATCAATGATTGGCGAGCTGCCATAGAGCATAATACCGGGGCGCACCCAATCATACTGATAGTCAGGGAAATTCACTAGCCCTGCTGAATTACATAATGAGCCTTGGATGTCTTCATTAACCGTACTTTTCAATAACGTCAGCATCTCATCAAAGCGCTGAATCTGTAGCGCATTTAACGGATGCTCGCGATCATCAGCATTGGCAAAATGCGTGGTTAAAATAACCTGGAAACCGGCTTGATGTAGCTGTTTTGCCGCTGTAATCGTCTGCTGATAATCAAAACCTAAACGATTCATACCGGTGTTATATTTGAGCCAAACGCTGCGAGTGGCACTATCAGGGCTAGGGACATGAGTAAGCGCCCAATCAAGCTGCGGCTGATGATGAATCACGCAGCTACAGTCATAGTCGATAGCTTGTTGCCACTCATTTGCGCTAAACACCCCTTCGACTAAACCAATGCTTTTCTCCCAGCCCAATTGCCGCGCCTCAAACGCCTCAGTGAAGCTTGCCACTCCAATACCGTCCGCCTGCTGTAAAGCTGGCAGCACAGCAGCGACCCCATGACCATAAGCATTGGCTTTTACCATTGCTAGCACTTTTGAGGTAGGCGCGAGTTTTTTGACTTGTGACAGGTTATGGGCAAGAGCATTAGGATAAATAGTAACGGTAGCGGTGCGCATGACAGACTTCTTTTTCTGGAATGATTAACTAAAATGAGTAATGGGAATGAACAACGATCTTGATAATAGCTGACAAAGATATCGTTAGATTATTCATCATCAAAAGTAACACCTTGAAAGTGTTCGGGCGTTAAGTTGATAAAGCGGGTAAACTGACCCTCAAAGCCTAAACGTATCGTACCAATCGGGCCGTTACGCTGCTTACCTATGATAATCTCAGCCACACCTTTATGATCAGAGTTTTCGTTATAGACCTCATCACGATAGATGAACATAATCAAATCGGCATCCTGCTCGATAGCGCCGGACTCACGTAGATCTGACATAATCGGACGCTTGTTAGGACGGTTTTCTAGACTACGGTTAAGCTGCGAGAGCGCAATGACTGGGCATTCAAGCTCGCGTGCAAGCGCCTTTAGACTACGAGAAATCTCCGAGATCTCGCCAACGCGGTTGCCATCGAGGCTAGGTACTTTCATCAGCTGCAGATAATCGACAACAATAGCGCCCAAGCGACCATCATGATTTTTGGCAATACGGCGGCAGCGCGAACGCAGCTCTGAGGGCGGTAGCGCAGTACTGTCATCGATGTATAGATGCTTGGATTGCAGATGCTGAATGGCGTTCATCATCTTCGCCCACTCATCTTCATTCATCTGTCCAGAGCGCAGATGCGTCTGATTAATCGCGCCCCAAGAAGACAGCAGACGCATGACGATAGATTCGGCGGGCATCTCCATCGAAAAAACTACCACCGGCAAATCTTCGTTGAATAAAATCCCTTCAGCTAAATTCATCGCAAAAGTCGTCTTACCCATAGAGGGGCGCGCCGCGACAATGATTAGATCGCCAGGCTGCAATCCTTGAGTTTTACCATTGAGCTCTGCAAATGGCGTTTGCAAACCAATCATACCGTCCGGATTGGATTTGAGCTCTTGGATTTTGTCGATGACATTGGTCAGTACGGAGGTGATACCGACAGGGCCGCGCTGTTCGGCGCGTTTATTATGCTGCTCATTGATACTAAAAATAGTCGCCTCAACGCTGTCTAAGATATCGCTGACCGATTGATCTTTAGGATTGTAGGCGAGGCTGAGCATATCGTTACTAGCGGCAATTAATTGACGTAAAGTTGACAGCTCGCGGACGCGCTGAGCATAAGCGGTCAGGTTGAATAATGTCGCTGGGCTTTGGCTCAAAATGTCAGCTAGATAGCTATCACCGCCGGCGCTCTTAAGCAGCTTTTGCGCCTCTAACCAATCATGCACCATCACTGTATCATAAGGCTCATTCACTGCGGCTAAGTGAGCGATAGCGGCAAAAATATGTTGGTGACGCCCAGCATAAAAATCGTCCTTGGTCACGATATCGGCAATCTTGTCGTACGCCTCCTCAATACTCATCAAAGAGGCCAGCAAAGCCTTTTCGATATCAATATTGTGTGGGGGCTGCTGATTGAGTAAGTCGTCGGTTTTGTCGTTATCTGCCATGAGTGCCTAATATTAAAATGAAAAACAATACAAAATGATGCAATAACTACTATAGGTTTTGAGTCAATTATTTATAAGTGAGAATTGCTGAGTCTTCTAAAACGAAAAATAAAATTTAGCTTATTGATGCTACAATTAACAGCGAAGTTTAACACATTATGCCCTTTTTTTAGCCCTAAACGTTAACTATCTCTATCTTAATCAGTCGCTAATCATCGTCATATTGTTTTTTAAGTTTTAAACTAAGGTAGAAGAAATATAATAAAAAATTAAATAGAATCAGTTATTTAAAATAAAAGGATTGTTTGATATGCAAGATTTATCACCAAAGCGACCCTTACTAATCACCATAGGAGAGCCTGCTGGCATAGGCATGGATATCGTATTGATGCTTGCTGACGCCGGTAAGCTACGAGACTTTGCTCGGCCGATTTGGGTCACCGCTGATAACGAGGCGATGGCCGCGCGCGCTGAGCAATTGATAAAAGCGGGCACAATAAAAAAATGCCCTAAATGGCAGGTTGTCGATTGGCAACTAAAAGACGATTCCGATAACGATAATAGAGTTAACAATGAAAGTAATCTAGCAGCGTTAGCAGGCGCCGAAACTAAGCCAAATAATAGCGGTTTTATGTTAATCAATATACCTTGTCATGCACCGGTAGTGGCAGGTCGTATCGATACTAATAATTCAGCAATGGTCGCTCAGCAGCTTACCTTAGCGCACAAGCTTGCCTCTAGTAAACAAATCGCCGCTATTGTCACAGGCCCGCTGCAAAAGTCAGCGCTGATAGATGCCGATATTAAGCTGCTCGATGGCACCATGTTCAGCGGGCATACTGAATTTTTTATGCAGCAAAGTGGCTGCGACAAAGTGGTAATGATGCTAGCCAATCAAGCCATGAAAGTGGCACTAGTAACTATTCATCTAGCGCTTAAAGACGTACCCGCTGCGATTACTCCAGATAACGTGAGGCAAACGGTACAAATCGTCCTCGATGATATGCGTACTAAGTTCGGTATAAATAATCCGCGCATTTTAGTCTGCGGTCTTAATCCGCATGCTGGCGAGGGTGGTCATTTGGGGCTTGAGGAGATTAATATTATCAATCCAGTATTGCAGGAATTTATCGATGCTGGAGTTGATATCTCTGAGGCGATGCCAGCCGATACGCTGTTTACCACTCGACATTTAAACAACTGCGATGCGGTTATCGCTATGTATCACGATCAAGGCTTGCCAGTGCTTAAGTCGCACGGCTTTGGTGATACGGTGAATTTAACTTTAGGATTGCCTTATATTCGTACGTCAGTCGATCATGGCACCGCGCTTGACTTAGCAGGGAAAGGCGGCGCTAATGATAGCAGTCTCTACCAAGCGCTGTTGATGGCAAGCGAGATGGCAGATAAAGCTCTATAGCTAGCGGATTACGATAGCGCTATAAACTATAGGATGCTAATACAGCTTAAATATGAGCTATGTTATAATTCTGATCACGTTAAATGACAGGACTAATACAGCTCAATTACCCAAAAATTAAACTTATTCATTCTAAATAAAGAACCTTTATGTCAAAACCTTCGTTCGATGCTCAAACCCTCTCGGCCAGTTTGCGCACTGCCAAACACCAACCGCGTAAGCGTTTTGGTCAGAACTTTTTGCATGACAGCAGCATTATCCGTCAAATTGTCGATAGCATACGTCTAGAACATGATGATAATTTGATCGAAATTGGTCCTGGGATGGGCGCTTTGACTGAGCCGTTGCTAGCGGAGGTGGATGCTATGACGGTGGTGGAGCTCGATCGCGACTTAGCAGATAGCTTACGCATCCGTATCGGTGCCAACAGCCATCCCAACTTTACGATTATTAAAGCCAATGCGATGGAGGTTGACTACCGAGAGCTTTATAGCACCGAGCGCGGCAAGCTGTGCATTGTTGGTAATCTACCTTATAATATCTCGACTCCCATCTTGTTTCACTTATTGAGCTACGCTGATGTTATTCAAGATATGCATTTTATGCTACAAAAAGAAGTGGTTGAGCGTATTACTGCGGATGTCGGTAGCAAGACTTATGGGCGTCTTTCAGTGATCATGCAGTATCACTGCGAGACCGACTATCTACTCACGGTACCTCGCGGTGCTTTTAATCCGCCGCCTAAGGTGACAAGCGCAGTTTTTCGTCTGACGCCGCACACTACCAAACCTGTGGTCGCTGAAGATGAAGAACACTTTGCTATTGTTGTTCGCGAAACCTTCAATCATCGCCGTAAAACGCTCCGCGCTATCTTTAAACAATCGGCTTTACTACCAACGCTAAGCGAAGATGATTTTGCAGCTTGTGAGATTAACCCGCAAGCGCGGCCTGAGACGTTGAGTGTTAGCGACTTTGTCACCCTTAGTAATCGCTCTGGCACTTTATTGAGAGCAGAGTAATGCGCACAAAGTAATAAAATAGCGCAAGATATCAGCGTTTTTTAGCTTTTTAGAATTTACCTTTTAGAAGATGAGTTCTCAGCTCCAAAAATAATAATCGACTCTTGAGGTTTTATGAGTTTTCGTCATCAGTATGTTATCGGCGACTTACAAGGTTGCCATAAAGCTTTTCAGCAACTATTAAAGACTTTAGATTTTGACCCAAAACAAGACAGGTTATGGTTTGCAGGCGATTTAGTCGCGCGCGGTGAAGACTCGCTCAATACGCTGCGTGAGGTCAAAGCGCTGTGTGAGCAAGGCGCTGCTGCCACCGTGCTGGGTAATCATGATATCAATTTAATCGCGGTATGGCGCGGCGCGGCAAAACTTAAGAAAAAAGATAAAACCGCGCCTATCTTTGCCGCAGAGGACAAGGATGAACTACTAGAGTGGCTGCGTCATCAGCCTATTTTAACTTATCCCAACGCGCAAACGGTGCTAGTACACGCAGGTATTCCACCGCACTGGACGATTGACGAAGCGGCAGGCTACGCTAGAGAATTAGAAGCACAGCTGCAAGGCAATATAGAGAAGCTTGATAAGCTACTACCGAATTTATATAGCAAAAAAGCTGACATTTGGCACGATGATATCAGTGGCTATACCAGACTGCGTGCTATTAGTAACTACTTTACGCGCATGCGCTTATGTCAGCAAGACGGCAGCTTAGAATTTAGCTTTACCGGTAAATTAGAGGAGGCTATGCCAACAGACTATCTGCCTTGGTTTGAATGGCAAGTGCCCCGTGCCCGTAAGATCCTTTTTGGGCACTGGGCCGCGCTAAAGGGCAATGTGGATCTGCCGCATGCGCGCGCGCTTGATGGCGGCTGCGTTTGGGGTAATTATCTACTAGCCTATCGATTGAGCGATGGCAAAGTAATCACCTCAAGCGCCCATTGTCCTAAGCCTTAGCACAGCTTCTATATAAGGATAAAAGATAGTCTAATCTCCATTTGTTATCTTAAGCCTAGAGCTAAACCGTCCAAAGTATCTTTATCAATTAGGTAATTTGGGCGGTTTTTTGGGTTTTGGCAGAGGCGACTTAGCATTGCCAGTGGTTTTATCATCAGAGTGAGCTACCGACTCAGATTGTACCGTTTTAGACTCTAGAGTCTCTGACTCTAAGGTTTCAGATTCTAAAGTCTTAGTCACCTGCTCATATTGAATATCATCAGCATAAGGCACACTATTTAGCTCTTCATCTTTTAGCCCATCGTCCAAATCGATAACTTTCTTAAGTCTATTAGCGCCTGTGTTTTGCGCTGTATTTTGTGTACTGTGTTGCGCTGAATTTTTTGTAACGTCTGCCCGCATAGTAGAAGCAGGGTTAGTGTAATGAATATCGGTATTTTCTTGCGCGACTGATTGCACCACCTCTGGTGATATTTTGACATCAGACAGCCGTCTTATCACATAGTTGCTTGGTAGGGCTTGCTTACCTTTTTGCGCTGAGCTGTCCTCAAATATCATATGTCCTTGTCTATCGATACGAGCATAACTCATTGGCTTGGGGCGGGGCCAAAAAAAGTCAGAAGGATGGCTTATCACATGACCGAAAACAAGCCGTGTGAGGCGACTCCATTCAAAGAAGCGTACTTCTTTTGAGCGTAAAGCCACAAACAGCGCTAATGAAAAACTCACCATCAAGTTGACGATACCGATTAAGGCAACCCCCAAAATCGAGATCGCAATTAGACCCCAGCTCATATCAGCAGCGGGTAAATTAAACAATCCATGGGCAAGGTTGGCTGAGGCAAAGGCGATGTGGCGAATATCGATAGGTAGACCGAAAATATAGCCGATCGTTGCCGTACTGCCTAAGAATACGCCAAATAAAAAGTTGCCCATAATCGCCCCGAGATTGGCTTCCACAAAACCGCCTAAACGTATGAGCCAAGATTTTGGTAAGACGAAATTTAGCAACCTATGACGCTGAATACGCGCGCCTATATTGTTATAAACCGCCAAGTTATCATAGTAGCCAGCGATTAGGCCCGACAAGAACAAATACACCCCAGCAATGGCAGCATGAGGTAGCGCAAGAGAGCGAAAGGGGTCGAGATCATGAAGTAAGCTGGCTGCCTTATCAGGATCGATCATCGGCACGCCACTGTATTGCCACCAAGCAAAAGAGATAAGCAGGGCGACTGGTATCGCTAGCATGATGTTACCCATGATAGCGATAAACTGCGTGCGCAAAATATCGACGACCAACTCAGAGAGCTTGGTCAGCTGATGGGATTTTTTGCCGGAGCCATCAGAGATAGTAGATGCGATAGCCGCTGCCGTCATCGCCGGCTGTTTGGTTGCCACCGTACCATGGACGACGTGGATAAAGACAAATCCTAAGCCATAGATCATGCTATTAATAAAGGCGCGACCCATCGGGGCAAGGGCTAAGTGATAAGCGGATATCTTCAAAGTCGCCATAAAAGCAATAAAGAAACCACCGATGGAAGCCTTTTTGAACATCTTTTTATAACCGGCTTTATCAGTGCTAATATAATGCTCACCAACGCGGCTGGCATTTTCGGTAACTTTTTTGGAGAGCAGTTTAGTATTATTATCGATCAGATAGCCGATACTATAACGACGACTGGCGGTACTGATAAGTGATTGAATCAGCTCAATGATAGCGCCGTCACGCTTATGGTCTACATCTGAAACCAGCTCTGTCAAGATACGAATACGCTGCAGACTTTGTTCAAGACGCATCATCATATTAGTCAGACGAATAGAGATACCCGTCTTGTAGATACGCTTACGAACGGTTGCTACTACCTCTTCACATTGCTCTAACATAACCAATAAAGGCGCCGCATCCACTGCTTGCTCAGGGGTGATATCAGTTAAGGTATCGAGCTCATGCGCTTGACGATACTGATTGACAAACAGCACTGCTTCTTGATTTTGAGCCACAAAAGAGGCGGAGTAATTCAATATTTGTGGATAGGATTCCATCAGTTCGGGATGTAGTCCTATGCCGCTGACGCGGTAGGAGAGGATAATAATAGCGTTTAATATGCTGTTTTTGGCGGTAGCAACTAAATATAAATGCTCCTCTTTGATTTCGAGAAGGGCAACCAGCTTATCCCATTTATCTTTATCGATATGGGCAAGCCAGCGCTCATCAGTGCTTTTATCAAACAGATAGCCGACCAGCTCAACGACTGAATCCTCTTGTGGCAGCAGAGGTAAGAATCTATGTCCTATGAGGCGTCGTAAACTGCTAAAAAATCCCTGATCTGACATGATGCCGGTATCGGTATACAAGGCAATTTGACGATACTCAATGATCAGCTTGATCACGAAGCTGGCAAGCCCGTCTCCGTACTCTGGATGTTTTTGCAAGATATCAATAAGTGCCTGTATCTTCTGATTGGCAAGCGCAGGCTCTTTATCAGTCACTCGCAGCTCATCGATTAAGCGTTTAAGCACAGAAGGTTCTGGCACATCACTTAAGGCAGTAATCTGCTGTAAAATACGCTTTATTTCAGACACATGGTACCCTTAGTTATTTTTATAGAGTAAGCCGTTAAGGAATAAAAATTAGCAAGCATTAAGTCAGTTGCTGATCTACAAATACTCACACGATATTTTAATCGGAACCCATGGTTTAAGGTTAATTATTTTGTTAGCAGTTATTTATAGGGCTAAAAAATTAATACAGACAAAAAAAGGACAGTTCAAAACTGTCCTTTCTTCTTATAAAATTTATGGTACTACTTATGGTACTAAGTCATACAAGCATAAAGCTTGAAAATACACAATGCTACGTTATCTGTTTAGCGAATAGCTGTATTAACTAGTAGCGGTGTCAAAATAAGCAAGATCAAAGTCCATCATCGGACCGCTGCCAGTTTCGACCATCTGTACATGGGCATCGATACGCGGCAAAATACGGCCAACGAAATAATCTGCAAGCTTCGCTTTATTGGTATAAAACTCACCTTCCTTACCATCAGCGGCTTCGACCATCATCGCGAACATATAAGAGTAGCATAGATAACCAAAGGCATGCATAAAGTCTACGGCACAGCCGTTGATCTCGTTTTTGCGCTCACTGATGTTGGCGAGTACCGTTGTGGTCAAGCTCTCAATCTTGTCAGCCGCTGCTAGTGTCGCTCGCTTAACTTTATGATCCGCTTGCATGTTATTCACAAAATCACGAATTTCGTTTAAGAAGTTATTGATATATTTGCCATTATTACGCGCCACTTTTCGGCCCAATAAATCGAGGGCTTGGATACCGTTAGTGCCTTCATAAATCTGAGCAATACGCGTATCACGAACGATTTGCTCCATACCCCATTCGCGGACATAGCCGTGACCGCCGAACACTTGCTGACAATCAATGGTAGCTTCAAGCGCTTTATCGGTTAAGAAACCTTTGGCAACCGGCGTCAATAAAGCCACACGAGCTGCTGCTGCTTTGGCAACTTCCGGATCATCACTGAACTTTTCTTTGTCGAGATTCTGTGCGACATACATCGCAAAGCAGCGTGACGCTTCTGAGTTGGCTTTGGCATTAAGTAACATACGGCGCACATCGGCGTGATGGATAATTGCATCGGCAGGTTTTTCAGGACTTTGCAATTGAGTATCGCTACGACCTTGACCACGATCATTAGCATAGATAACGGCGTTTTGATAAGCCAGCTCAGAGCCACCAAGACCTTGCAAGCCCATAGTCACGCGCTCGTAGTTCATCATTACAAACATTGAAGATAAGCCAGTGTTTTCAGCGCCGACCATCCAGCCTTTGGCGTCATCAAAATTCATCACACAAGTAGCTGAGGCTTTGATGCCCATTTTATGCTCGATAGAGCCGACGGCTAAGGTGTTGCGCTCGCCTAAGCTACCATCTTCATTCACCAAGAATTTAGGGACGATAAATAACGAAATACCCTTTGAGCCTTCTGGTGCGTTTGGCGTTTTGGCCAATACTAAGTGAATAATATTGTCAGTCAGGTCATGCTCGCCGCCGGTGATGAAAATCTTAGTACCAGAGATTTTGTAGCTACCATCATCATTAGGCACGGCTTTGGTTTTGATAATACCTAAGTCTGTACCAGCATGGGGCTCGGTGAGGCACATCGTACCTGACCATTCGCCATTATACATCTTCTCAAGATAAGTCTCTTTTTGCTCATCACTGGCCGCCGCGTTCATACATAGCGTCGCGCCAACCGTTAGGTTAGGGTAGAGGGCAAAAGATTGATTAGTAGTAAAGATCATCTCTTCGGTCAGCATCGTCACCATTTTAGGAAAGCCTTGACCACCGTACTCAGGATCACCGCTTAATCCCACCCAACCAGATTCAGCATATTGCTTATAGGCTTCTTTGAAGCCAGTAGGGGTCGTTACTACGCCATCGCCTTCAAAAGTTGCGCCTTCTTCATCACCGCTGCGATTGATGGGTAATAAAACATTTTTTGATAACTTTGCCATCTCTTCCAAGATCATATCGACAGTATCCGTGTCAACATGAGCAAGCTTATCAGTACTTTGCCAAAATTCATGGGCACGAAAGACATCGTTTAAGATAAAGCGCATGTCATTAAGAGGGGCATTATAAACAGCCATAAAAAATCCTTTCATTCAAATGTAGTAGAAAAATCGGCAAGTATCAGTGGCGATACGGGCCTAGCGTCTAGCTTAAAATCTAGTGTTGATAAGTGTGACAAGCTAGGCCGGTATATCGATTATCAAAAATACTAAGAGCATTACAATCATTAAAGTTTAGCAAATTAGCGCATTATCATGTGTGTTTGTTCGTGAATACTGGGTGCACCAAAAGTTTCACAATAGCCTTGTGGTCTTTAATTTAGGCTTAAAGCCTCGTAGTATAATTAAAGATAGTCTAATTAAAGCACTTTATATCAATATTTTGCAGAAACAAACAAAAACAGCGACATACCTAAGTATCTCGCTGCTCTGTAAAGTAAGCAAAAGCTCGCTTCAACTCAATATTTTATGACATTAGCTCAAAAGTACGGTCAGCTTAAAAAGCAAACTGTTCTGCATCCATACTCATAAACGGCTCAGCACCAGTGCTGATACGTTGAGCATAGGTGCTGGTACGTGGTAGCAGCTTAGTGTAGAAGAACTGAGCGGTCTTGACCTTAGCATCATAAAACGCTTTTTCGCTATTACCGTTAGCAATCTCAGTTTGTGCCACTAAGGCCATACGAGCCCATAAATAAGCTTGAGTGACATAACCACTAAAGTACATGTAATCAACCGCAGCACCACCTACTGCTTGTGGGTCTTGTGCTGCTTGCTCACCAATCTCTTTAGTCAGCTCGCCCCATTGCTTAACATGCTGCATCAGCGGACGGGTAAACTGAGTCATGTCGCTATTGTCTTTATTTTCTTCACAAAAATCAGTAATAACTTTAGTGAAGTTGGCTAGCAATTTACCTTGTGAGCCTAAGACCTTACGACCAATCAAATCAAGCGACTGAATCTGCGTAGTACCTTCATAGATACAAGAGATAGTACTATCACGGACGTTTTGCTCTAAGCCATATTCCGTACAAAAACCACTACCGCCCATAACTTGTACGCCATGGCCTGCCGCCTCTAAGCCAGTTTCGGTTAAGAAAGCTTTACCGATTGGCGTTAACAATGACAACATCTGATTGGCGTATTCTTGCGCCTCGCCTTTACCTTTGGCGACGATATCAGCAAACTGAGACATATAGCTGATAAGCGCACGGCCGCCTTCAGCAAATGCTTTGGTGGTCAATAACATATCACGAACTGCAGGATGGACAATGATAGGGTCAGCTGGCTTTTCTGGTGCTTTTGCGCCATCGAGTGAGCGGAAGGCTAAGCGATCTTTTGCAAAAGCTAAGCCGCCTTGGAAGGCAAACTGAGCTGCAGTGACGCCTTGAATAGCGGTACCGATACGCGCCACGTTCATGAAGGTAAACATAGCGTTTAGGCCGCGATTTTCTTCGCCAATGAGCCAGCCCGTTGCGCCATCATAGTTCATTACACAGGTCGCTGAAGCTTTGATACCCATTTTGTGCTCGATAGAGCCGCAAGAGACGGCGTTGCGTTCGCCTAAGCTTTGGTCATCATTGACCATGAACTTGGAGACTACAAACAATGACAAACCTTTGGTGCCTTCTGGAGCATTGGGTAGACGCGCTAAAACGATATGGACGATATTCTCAGACATATCGTGCTCGCCAGCTGAGATCCAAATTTTGCTACCTTTAATATTGTAGCTGCCATCATCATTAGGCTCAGCTTTGGTACGCACTAAGTTTAGATCAGAACCACACTGAGGCTCTGTCAAACACATGACTCCTGTCCATTCGCCAGAGACTAATTTTGGTAGGTATTTATTTTTTTGCTCATCAGTACCGTGATGCTCAAGAGTAGCTACGCAGCCCTCAGAGAGACCAGGATACATACCAAATGACCAGTTCGCAGTACCCATAAACTCAGAAATAGCTGAGTTAAGCGACATTGGCATATTCTGCCCACCAAATTCTTCTTCAGCTGTCAAAGAGGTAAAGCCAAGCTCACAGTACTGCTTATAAGCTTCTTTAAAGCCTTTAGGAGTAGTGACTACACCATTTTCAAAATGACAACCTTCAGCGTCACCACTTTGGTTCAAGGGCGATAGCTCATTTTCGGCGAAGCTAGCTGCGGTTTCTAAGTAGCTATCCACAATATCCGCTTCGATATGAGAGTAATCATCCATAGTTTGATAATGGGCGGTGCTATCTAGAAGCTCATGCATGACAAACTTCATATCACGAATAGGGGCTTTATATTGCATGGTATCCTGTCCTTTTTTTTGGGTATAACTAATGACGGCTTATCGCCGCTACAGTTATTTGGTCGTTATATTTTGGTCATTAAAATCTATTGATTGAAAGCTGTTTAGCAGACGATATAGGCAGCCAATTATCAACTAAAAAGGCTTATGGCAGCTCTCTAAAATCGCTACGATAACCATCAAAGAGGGATAACTATAATGATAACAATAGAGGTCTGAAAAATAGGCCAGTGAAAGCATCACTCGGCCTTCAACGCTTACCCTTAAAAGATAGGCTTTCATAAGCAATTATACAAGTTTTGAGCTAATACTGATAAGTCATCAACCTGCCTTGCAACCTTTATAGGATAAGCATTAGCGACAGTTTTTTATTAACATAGCGCAGCTTTTGCTAGTTATTTGAGCCGCTGAGCATCGAAGTGGCAGCTTCTGCATTAACCGGATGGCCTAGCCAATACCCTTGTCCATATAAGCAGCCCATCTCACGCAGCCGCTCATAATGCTGCTCAGTTTCTATGCCTTCAGCGACCGCTTGCATATCCAAAGCGAGCGCTAAGTCTAATATCGCTTGGACAATAGCTTGCTGAGTCTGATTCGAGCCAAGCTCTGAGACAAAGCTTTTATCGATCTTTATGAAGTCAAAAGGGTATTGCTGTAAATAACTTAAAGAAGCGTAGCCCGTACCAAAATCATCTAGCGCTAAACAAACTTTGAGTGCTTTGAGCTCGATGAGCCGCTGTTTTATATTGTTATTACTAGGCAGTAGCGATGATTCAGTCATTTCTATATGCAGCCGATGCGAGTCGATATGATATCGAGTTAATAACTGGCTAATCACCTTATTAAAGTCAGGATGACTAAATTCGGCGGCATCAGCATTGATACAAATATGTTGAGCAAACTCCATACTCTGCCATTTGACTAACATCTGGGCGACTTGTTCTGATAGCCGAGAAAATAGTGCGAATGAGAGACCGTAACTGATAATATCAGCGATAAAGTCTTTAGGTTTTAAAAGGCCGCGCGTCGGATGTTGCCAGCGTACTAAAGCCTCAAAACCAACAATAGATTTAGTCTCTAGATTGAATTTAGGCTGATAATAAGCGACGAATTGGTTATCAGCAATAGCTTTTGCTAAGAGTTGCTTTTGATCAGGTAGACTTACTGAGAGCTTATTATTTATAGAAGAGTATTCCATCTCGTCTTCATCTAGCAAATACTCTGATCGCGGCTCTTCAATTACGTCAGTGACAGAATCTTGTAACGTACCAATATAAAAAACCTTATCGTCGACAGTGAACTTTTGAAAGACGATAAGATAATGTAAGATTTGATGGTCTTTATTTGGTAAGGCAAAGGTCTTTTGATAACTGTTGTTATCTTGCAGGTGACCAGCCAAATCTTTTAAAATCTCAGGCTTGTGTTTTGTGAAGCACTGAGTGATAAAAGTGCCAAAAGGGTAACCAATCAGCAGGTTTTCACGGTAGCCGGTTAACCTCTCATAAGCACTATTCATCGATAAATAGCGCTTATCAGCATCCAAAATAAAGACGGCCTGATCTAACTGCTGATAGTAATTAGTAAGCAGTTGTTGTTTGTAGGTAGAGGAGAGAAGCTCAAAGGGAGTCATCGCGAATCTCGTGATAAAAACAAAGGCTTTATATTAAATAATCATTATAAGCAAAAAGGTCGCTATAGATGTTGCTGTATATTTAACGAAATACTGTTTTATCATAAAGGGTTTATCGTGATAAAAACACGCTAGTCTATACCTTTAAGATAAAGTCTGTTACGGCTGAGACAATGCATACAAAGTAGACAGCGCTACGACAGGCGCGGTTTCAGTACGCAGTACGCGCGCGCCGATTTGCCATGGCAAAAATCCGACTTGTGCTGCTTGCTGGCATTCCGCTGCGCTTAACCCTCCTTCAGGGCCTATAAGGAGCTGAAGATAAGGGTTTTGTGTCGCTAACACTTCACTAAGTGCCACTGGCGTCGAGGGTTGGTCGGCAGCAGGTACACTCAGCTGCAAACGTAAATCTACTGGGCGCTTTAGTTTCTGATAATACTTATCTTGGCTTAAGGTGGAGACGCTGGCGCTGACTGCTGCTGATAAAGGCGTCTGTGCGGCGTCGCTACCGTTATCAGCCGCGCTTTGTACTAGCCATTGCTGTATAGGTAAAGGAGCTAAGATCAGTGGCACACGATTCAAGCCGCATTGCTCACAGGCGGCAATAGCAATCTGCTGCCAGTGTGCCAGCTTCTTGTCGACTTGCGCCGGCTTGAGAGTGACTTCACCATGCTGACTGCTGAGCAGTTGAATCGCACTCACGCCAAGCTCTGTTGATTTTTGGATCGCATAATCCATGCGCTCACCGCGGCTCATAACCAAGCCGATTTTAGTCATTACTGGTGCGGTGCGATCGATGTCATTATAAGAGAGTAGAATAGCTGTCGCTTGTTTCTTGCTAATGGTTTGTAGCTGGACTTGGTATTCGCCGCCAAAACCGTCGAACAGTATCCCTTGATCATTAATATTGGCTCGCAGTACACGGCACCAATGATGAGTGATGGCTTCAGTCAGCTCAAGGCTTTGACCTACGGCTATGCTGCTAAGCTTTGGATACTCATTATTGTTAGTGGCATAAAAAAAACGTCGCACGCTAAAAGATTCCTGTTAGGATAAAATACGATATAAAAAGTAGCAAAAAAAACTGGCACTCCAAGAGTACCAGTAATTATACTTGCTTAAGCTAATATAGCAATGAGCGACCCTATCTATAGCTTTATACGCTAGCGGTCTCAGAGGCCAAGGTTTTAGAGCCTAAAGTTTCAGAGCCTAGGCCTAAAGCTTCAACCAAGCGCTTATTTGGCTCAACCTTGTTCATGCTATAGAAGTGCATGGCCGGTACGCCCTCACTTATTAAGCGCTCACAGAGACGATAGACAACGTCAAAACCAAACTCGCGAATGGCTTTGCGATCATCGCCAAAGTCCGCTAATTGTTTGCGCACATAACGCGGTATATCAGCGCCGCAGCTATCTGCAAAGCGTATGAGATTGCTTGAGTTGGTAATCGGCATAATACCGGCGACCAAGGGCTGAGCAGTAGTGTCAATACCGCGCTGCTCAAGCGCATCACGCAGATACAAGTAGCTATCGGCGTTATAAAAAAACTGCGTAATCGCCGTATCAGCGCCCGCTTTATACTTATTGACTAAGTTATCAATATCGAATAAAAAGCTTTTGGCTTGCGGGTGCATCTCCGGATATGCCGCGACTTCAACATGAAAATGATCGCCTGAGTGCTCACGGATAAACTTGACTAAATCCAAGGCAAACGGTAGCTCGCCCATGCCGACTTGTCCTGAAGGCAAGTCGCCACGTAGCGCCACTAAACGGTTGATACCTAGACCTTTATAAAGATCTAGCAGCTCAGCAATCTCTACCTTATCATCACCGATACAAGAGATGTGCGGAGCCACTGGCGTATCGCTGCGCTTGCATAGCGCCTGTACTATATCTAAAGTGCGACTACGAGTCGAGCCGCCAGCACCGTAGGTCACTGAAAAATACGTTGGTGACAACTGGTTAAGCTCATCAAAAGTAGCGATTAGCTTCTCATGTCCCTGCTCAGTTTTGGCGGGGAAAAACTCAAAGGAGAAAGCAGGCTTACTCATAGTCACATTCCTTGGATTTAGTATTTGTATTCTTCAGGCTTGAACGGACCTTCGACTGGTACGCCTAAGTATTCTGCCTGCTTTTCAGTCAGCTTAGTCAGCGTGCCGTTGAAGCCTGCTACCATAGCAGCGGCGACTTCTTCGTCAAGCTTTTTGGGTAATACTCTGACATATAAGTTGTCAAAACGCTCATCAACGGGCAGATCCGCAAATTTTTCATCGAATAGATACATCTGAGCCAATACTTGGTTGGCAAAGGAGCCATCCATCACTCGTGATGGGTGACCGGTTGCGTTACCTAAGTTGACCAAGCGGCCTTCAGCAAGCAAGATAAGGTAATCGTTCTCATCATCCGAGCGGAAAATTTGATGAACTTGTGGCTTCACCTCACTCCAGCGCCAGTTATCACGCATAAACTGGGTATCAATTTCGGTATCGAAGTGACCAATATTACAAACCAAAGCGCCAGGCTTTAGTGCCGCTAGCATGTGTTTGTCACAAACGTGATAGTTACCCGTAGTGGTAACAATCAAATCAGTGTCTTCTAGCAGACGCGTGTTGATACTGTCGCTACCACCAGTATTATCGCCATCAATATATGGCGATAGCACTTCATAGCCATCCATACAAGCCTGCATAGCACAGATAGGATCGACTTCTGAGACGCGTACGATCATGCCTTCTTGGCGCAGGCTTTGGGCAGAGCCTTTGCCGACATCGCCATAACCGATGACTAGAGCGCGTTTGCCCGCCAAAAACATATCAGTACCACGTTTGATGGCATCGTTTAAGCTATGACGGCAGCCGTATTTATTATCATTTTTGGATTTAGTAACCGCGTCGTTGACGTTGATGGCTGGTACTTTGAGCGTGCCATTTTTGAGCATCTCAACCAAACGGTGTACACCAGTGGTGGTCTCTTCAGAGATACCATGAATGATATCTAGCATTTGCGGATAGTCATTATGCACAAGGGCGGTCAAGTCACCACCATCATCTAGGATCAAGTTAGCATCCCAAAGCTGTCCTGATTCTTCGCCGCCAACGTGGATTTGCTGACGCAGGCACCATTCGTACTCTTCTTCAGTCTCGCCTTTCCAAGCGAACACCGGAATACCAGCTGCTGCAATAGCGGCCGCTGCATGATCTTGGGTCGAGAAGATGTTACAAGAGGTCCAGCGTACTTCGGCACCAAGCGCAGTAAGCGTCTCGATAAGCACGGCAGTCTGGATGGTCATGTGGATACAACCGGCAATTTTTGCGCCTTTTAGCGGCTGATCGGCCTCATAGCGGCGACGCAGACCCATAAGGGCAGGCATCTCAGCTTCGGCAAGGGTAATTTCACGGCGGCCATAATCAGCAAGGCTGATGTCAGCCACTTTATAGTCAGTGAAAGTGGGGTCGATGGTGTGGACAGATGGGGTATTAGACACTGCGTCCATCATATGCTCCTATTGTTAATAGATGTATGATAAAAAATAAAACGCAGGTGCCGTTGTTCATGCTTTTGATAAAAAGCTACCGAGCCTAACATAAAGAGCTATTAGCATAGTTTTAAAAGTTAAAATTACGAATCAGCTTTTATGGTGCAACACCTCTCGGAGGTCGTTATTGTAATATATGCGCTGCAGATTGTCACCTTTTGGTGGATATAATTAGTGAACGCTTATGGCATTAACCAGCATAAATAAAGGCTATCGAGTGATAGCCTTTATTCTTGATAAACTAAGTTTTAACCGGTGCTAAGTAAGCTTAATACCAGTCATAGGTTAGTGAGGTGAAATAACTAGTACCTTCTGTGGCATATTCATTACCGAATTGACTGGCAAGGGTATAGTCCTCATCAGTGATATTATCTATACGTAGATTAGCCCGAAGATTAGGATTGATATAAACACTACTACTCAAGTTGACTAGGGTATAGCTATCTAGCTTGGTTTGATTGGCTACGTCTGAAAACCTATCATCAGTATGCTTAGCTTCAAGACGCAAATCATAGCTAGGTTGCTGATAACCAACATAGATTAAACCACTATTTTTGGGACGGTAGACAAGCTCGTTACCTTTATTAGAACTTCCCGAGGTATTATTCTCTGCTTTTAGGTAATCATAGCCCAAGCCAAAAATGAAAGAATTAACCTGCCAATCTGATGTCAGGCTCAACCCCTTAATTTTTGCTTCAGCAGTGTTAGTATTGCCGCCAATCAAATCTTCAACATCGGTATGATAGCCTGTCAGACGCGACACCTGATTGCCTTTGTTATATTCGACAAACACTTCTGTATTTTTACTGGTTTCAGGCTTCAAATTTGGGTTGCTATAGCCGGGATAATATAAATCATTGAAAGTTGGCGCGCGAAATCCTGTAGAGTAGCTAGCACCAATACGCACACCGTCTAACGGAAGAATAGCCGCGCCTATATTGTAAGTACTTTCATTACCATATTGTGAATTGTCATCAACGCGGTAGTTAGCTTGCAGGTCATAATACGTATCTGCTAATTGATAGCCAACAAAAGCACTTTTTACCTTTCTGTCATCAGGGTTATATGCGGTTTGAACAGGAGGAGTAGTGTCAGGGTAAGGGGGATAGACCAATACGTCTGAGGCATCCAATTTTTGCGATAACCATTCTGCGCCAACGATAACTGTGCCAGGTTGCGCATTGATGCTAGTCTCTAAGCGTGCCTGCTCTTGAGTAGTATCAAACTGGCTACCCTCGTTGTAATCAATGGAATTAGCATCATAAGAGGTAGATTTATCTATACTTTGACCATAGCTGAGCTTAGTAATCGTTAATGGAGTTTGATACTGAACAAAAGCATTAGCACTGCCATTTTTCTGATCTGAATGAACATCAGGAAAAGCATTTCCTCCTGAATCAAACTCAGTTGTAGAGTCTGAGTATAAACCGCTGACTCCTGCAGTTAATTCGTCAGTGAACCGATGCTGTAAGACCAAACTTGCGTTAGTAGACTCAAAGCCATCGTCATCATCGTTGTAATCATAAGAGTCAGAGTTGGCAATCGCATTAAAACCATCCGTTTCATTGCGACTGACACCTAAACTTAATGATGAAGTATCATTTTTGAGCTGACCGGTTATACCCACTTGATAGTGATTATTACTGCCGTAACCAGCTGTGGTAGAAATATTAGACTGCTCTACGTTATTACCTTTCGTAAAAATTTGAATCACACCGCCCATAGCGTCTGAGCCGTAGACACTAGAACCTGATGCGCCGTATAGTATTTCAATACGATCTATTTGCTCGACGGGTAATAGGTTTAATGATGGAGTGCCGGTTGAGATAGAGCTGTAGCGAATACCATCGATAATCACAAGAACTTGCTTGCTATCATAGCCACGCATATAAAAATTACTAATAGTTCCCATACCGCCGCTTTGCGAGATGTTTATACCAGATTGACTCTTAAGAACATCTACGACCGTCTGACCTTGATAACGCTGTAACTCCTCTTTATCAATCACTCGTGTCTGCGCAATAACGTTGCTGGTCTTAGTTGGCGTACGCGTGGCAGTTACGACGATTTTATCTAGCTCAACTTCTGGTAATGCGTCGTCGTTAACGGGACTTGGAGTCGTGGCAGCGTTGGCACTTATCGCACACAGGCCAAGCGTGCTCAAAATACAAAGTCGTAGGTAAGGGGTAGAAGAAGCTAACAACAGCATAGTGTTTTCCAAAGTTATTAAATCAAAAGGAAGCAGAGAAAGGTGCCAATTATACAAAAATAGTCAAAGATAATAGCAGGCAAAGTTAACAAGGTTTAGCGTAGTCATACCAAAAGTTAGAGCCACTAAAAAAGCCATACCCTGTAAGGCTTTTCTTATTGCTGAATTATAACGGTTTGTAAGCTATTTTAAATGAATAAATATTCAGTAAAGGCTGAGCGCTACTCAGCCTAATTCGCAAACTGGTGGAATAAAATAATTCTTGCTATGAATCAGCGGGCTAGCTTATTTATTAATAATACAGCTTGGCTGAAATGTATTTTTTGTAGCTTACAAAATAATTTGTCTAAAAGTAGGCAAACATAAATAATTTAGTGATAAATAATTGTTATCATAGCGATGGTTTGCATGCTGTAGTGGTTTAATTATTTTATACCTACTCAAATTTATACCAACTCAAAAGTCAAGTTACCAAGCCCAATAACTAAATGATGAGGTCTGTTTTGTCTATCGAGCGTTACAAAGAGTCAGCCACAACGCCAGTACCATCTCCCAAGGTTTTCATAATCATAGCGCTTATGCTAGCGATGTTTATAGCGGTGCTATCGACGCCTGCTCTCGCGGCAGAGCCAAGCGCCTTAGGCGTCGGGAGTAGTGCTGGCGAGAGTAGTGAAGAGAGCGCTAGATCACCGATACCAGACTCTTTTGGGCGCGATACGCCAAGGCAAACGGTGCAAAGCTTTATCAATGCTTTGAGTGAAAACGATTATTTACTGGCGAGTAATTATCTTAATTTATCCAAATCAGATAACCCAACGCCTATCGTGCGCCAATTCAAGCAAGCCTTAGATGCAGGAGGGCGCTTTCAGCCTGATTTGCAAATCAATAATACGCCAGAAGGCAACCTTGCCGATCAGTTGCCGCCCGATCAAGAGAAAGTTGGTAATATCAGTATCAATGATAAGAATGTCTCGCTCATACTAGAGCGAGTCGTCGCTGAAAATGGCAAGCAGTATTGGCAGTTCTCTAGTGATACGCTGAGCTTAGTACCAGATGTGATTGAAAATACTGAGCCAACCCTGATATCGCGTTATACCATGGAGAGCTTAGAGGACGAAAAGTTATTCGGCTATCAGTTGGCAGATTTAGTAGCCGCTATCATGCTGGCCCTAGGTAGTTTTTTAGTCACTTATATCGCGGTATGGCTCTGCTATCACTTTTTGCGTATCGCTTATCCGCGAGTGCGCGGCGAGCCTTTACCACTACCAAATAAGATCATTCTACCGTTATCAGTCGTCATAATGGCGTTGATACTCTCTGAGGTAATGGTCTACTCTGGGGTATCTGTGACGCTGCGTGAGCCGATCAATCGCTTCACTGATATTGCTTCTTGGTTAGCAGTGACTTGGCTGCTGCTACGCATGGTAGATGTGCTATTTACTCGAGCTGTTAATTTAAGCTATAAAAAGAACTACATTGAGCGCGTTTCTATCTTAGGGCTGATGCGTAAGATAACTAAGGCGCTGCTGCTCATCTTTGCCGTGATTGTCATCTTCGGCAATTTAGGCTTTGATCTGACAACGGGTATTGCCGCTCTAGGTGTTGGTGGTTTAGCCTTAGCACTTGGTGCGCAAAAGACGATTGAAAACTTAGTCGGTAGTGTCGTGGTCGTCGCGGACTCGCCGGTACGCATAGGCGATTATTGTAAATTTGGGACTTATGAAGGGACAGTGATCGATATTGGTATTCGTTCTTCACGGGTACGTACTTTAACCCGAACCATTGTCACTGTACCCAATGGCGATTTCTCCTCCATGCAAATTGAGAACTTCACCTCGCGTGATATGTTCCAGTTTTTGCATAATTTATATATCAAACGCAGTGCTGATATCAACGTGATCTTTGAGATGGTCAACGATTTAGACACACTACTAAAAGAGCACGAACTGACCAATAAAGAGTGGAATCAGGCTAACATCTTAGAGCTGCGCCAAGACTGTTATATTATTCAGCTAAGAGCCTACGTTAATTCCTTCGATGTGATTGAGTTTTATGGTAAACAAGATACTCTGCTAGTCGATATATTGACCAAAGTCAAAGACTACAAAGTGGAACATGCTCTACCAACGCAGCAGTTACTCGTCAATCAGGCTGATCTTGACCATCAGTCAGAGCCTGAGACTGCCGATGCTACCTCTAATGAGCAGACTAATAATGGATCAGAGGACGTAGTGAAGACTTCAGCTGCAGTGGTTGAGGAGAATAGCCCTTTACAGCTTACTGAAAAATCGGTTCAAGCAGATAGTTCTGATAGTAGTAAGATAGATAGTAGCCAGACGAATAGTACTAAGAGTGCGGTAAAAGATAAAAAGGCGGCTAAACTGGCTAAGAGTAAAGTCAGTAATCCTAATAAGTCTAAGCAAATTACTACCCTTAGATTGGCTAAGCGTAAATTTAAGCGCACCAAAAAAAGCTTCAATATCTCTATCTGGAATCAGCCTTGGAACAAGCCTTAAATCTCATCTTCGGCTATGCATAAAGCGCTGATAAAAGAAGCGACTATACTGGCATCGCTTCTTTGTTTTGTAGCCAGCCATAGTGCGCCCACAGTAGTAAGCTGGCAGCGCTAAGATAAGGGGACCAAGTCTGTGTCGCTATCTTTAGCTGTTTTGGGGTAGGGCGTTCGGGCAACTCTAACAGCGCCATAGCGGCTACTCTAATCGCTAAGTCATCGACCGCTAAGACATCAGCTCGTCCTAAAGAGAATAGTAGATACATCTCAGCGGTCCAGCGCCCTATACCAATAACTGCGGTCAAAGTGTCAATGACTTCGCTATCACTCATCGTTTTTAGTGTCTGATAATCGATATCGTGCGCCACTAACGAGCGAACATAGCGGATTTTTTGTCTAGACAGACCTTGCGCTCTTAAGTCCTCATCGCTTGCTTGTATAATTGCTTGCGCTGAGGTTAACTTTGCATTAGAGAGCTTCTGCCAAATACTACTAGCTGCGGCGACGGATAGCTGCTGGCCAACTATCGCTCGTAGTAAAGCTGCAAACCCGCCTTCATTACGCCGTAAATCCGGCACGCCCACTTGCTCATAGACAACCGCAAATCTTGGTTCTACCTCGATAAGGGCTTGGATGTGCGCTTTTAGTTCAGCTGAAGTATCAAGGGTATTGATGCTCATAATGATTCTCCCAATTATAAAAGTAATCACAAATTAGTCATAAAAAAAGACCGCGTTTAAGCAGTCCTTTTTTATAGATTGATAACTATAGTAGTGATAATGACAATATCAATAACTTATTCACCATCAGCTTTAGGTTTTTTTAGCAGCACTAAAACCGCACCATTACCACCATCTTTTGGCGGTGCTGAACAAAAAGCTAGCACTTCTGGTAGCTGACGTAACCAGCCATTAACGCAAGTTTTTAGGATAGCTTCCTGACCTTTACCGTGGACAATTTTTACCATGGTTTCGTTATTTCGCTTAGCTTGCACTAATAACTGAGTCATAGCTTCGCGCGCCTCTTCGATGGTGCAGCCGTGGATATCTACTGCATCATACCAGCGAAGCTTACCTTGCTTAAGCTGAGTAAAGACTTTATTTTGTAGCGTAGGCTGCTTGTAAGATAAATAAGCTTCGCTCGCTACTGGGTTCAATAGCGCTTGCATATCAGATAGGCCGGTACTTAGATCACCGTCTTCGTTACCTTGCGCTGCGGCGCGTTTCGATAAGGTCGCCGCGTCAGGCTTACCGGCTTTATTCGCTTTGACCGGTGAGCGTACATTTTTGTCTTCTAACTGATCGACGCCATGCATCGCTTGCATAAACAGTACTTTATCATCGTCGACATGCTCGCTGTCCATTTGTTTAACCGTCTTTTTGACCTGTTTTTGCGTCGGCAGAGAGACAGGCTCAGTCGGCTTTTGATTTTCGCCTTCAGGGCTATTAGTATCACGGCCTTTACTGAGTTGTCCTTTGAGCTCTTTGAGCTGATCTTGCATTTCTTTTGAAAATAGAGAATTTGCCATAATAAATATAAATCTGTTTGGTTGATAAAAATGAATGAGTAATTAAGCCTTTTAGGCTGCAGTACCGTGCTCTTATAGTGTTATTAGTAGGTGTACTTTACGCTTGTGTATCCACGCTCGCAAGTAAGGATTGTAACGCTTGTCCTGGATGATCGGTTTTCATAAACTGCTCACCAATTAAGAAATGCTGAATACCTTGCGCTAGCATCAGTTCAATATCGTCGCTGCTATGTATGCCACTTTCAGTAACGATAAGGGGTTCTATAGTCGCATTATCATTGGCTGGGGTTGCAAGCAATCTATCCTTCAGCTTTAAGGTGTTTTGTAGATCCACCTCAAAAGTATTTAGATCGCGGTTATTGATACCATAAATATTATGGACAGAGCGCGGCAACTGTAGTGCGCGCTCAAGCTCATCGCCGGTATGAACTTCTATCAGCACATCCATACCCAGCTCAATACTCAGTGCGTGCAGCTCGTAAGCTTGCGCATCGTCAAGGCAAGCCATAATCAACAAGATACAGTCAGCGCCAAGCAAGTAAGACTCATAAATCTGATAGACATCAATCATAAAGTCTTTACGTAATACCGGCAGGCTAGTGGCATTATAAGCTTGCAGCAAGTACTGATCATCGCCTTGAAAATAGTTACGATCGGTCAGTACTGATAGACAGCTAGCGCCGGCTTGCTCGTATTGCTGGGCAAATAGAGCAGGCGAGAAGTTGTGATTGATCACCCCTTTGGAGGGTGAGGCTTTCTTGATCTCAGCGATAATACCGATATCAGCTGCGCGTAAAGCAGTAGCAAAGCCGCGACGAGGCTGCATGTCCTCTTTGGTTTTAGCTTGTAGCTCCGCAAGCGAGCGCTGTTTTTTGACCGCAGCAACTTCTTGGTGTTTGGTCGCGACAATGCGCTGTAATACTGAGGGAATGTCGATATCTGTTGTTGTATTTGCAGTCATGATGATATCCAAAAGTAAGAACGATAGAGTAGTGGCTAGATGACAGTTAGGCTTGAGCGGCTAGTTGCTGGGTATACGCGGCTAGTGAATCAAGCTTAGTCAAAGCACTACCGTTTTGAATCACCTTTTGTGCGCGGCTAACGCCATTAGGATAGTTGCTAGCGAGTCCTGCGGTATAGATAGCTGCGCCGGCATTAAGGGCAATCATATCACGCGCCTTGATGACAGAGCGGTCATGAGTCTCTTCGCCTGATAAAGCGGCTTTGATGAGCGCCAGACTTTGCTTGGGTGAGTCGACATCGAGGCCGATCAGCGTTTGTGATTCAACACCGGCATCTTCTGGCATCATCTCATAGACCGTTATCTCACCATCTTTGAGCTCAGCGACGGTGGTGGAGGTGGCCAGACTGATTTCATCTAAACCATCTTTGGCACCGACGACCATCACATGCTGGGCGCCTAGGTTTTTCATGACTTTAGCAAGTGGTTCACAAAGTTGGGCGGTAAAGACGCCAATAACCAAGTTAGGCACGCCGGCAGGATTAGTCAAAGGCCCTAAGATATTGAAGATAGTGCGTGCTTTTAAGGCGCGGCGGACGGGATTGGCATAACGCATAGCGCTATGATGATTAGGGGCAAATAAAAAGCCAATGCCTTCATCTTCGATACACTTAAGGGCTTGGGCAGGGTCTAGCGCTAAGCTGATACCGGCTTGCTCTAGTAAATCTGAGCTGCCAGACTTGGTTGAGACCCCGCGGTTACCGTGTTTCGCGACTTGTGCTCCTGCGGCAGCGGCGACTAAAGCAGAGGCGGTGGAGACGTTAAATAAGTTGGCGCCATCACCGCCAGTACCAACGATGTCGACCAGATAATCGCATCCTTTAGGCTCGATGTTCGCTGCTAAGTTACGCATCGCACTAGCCGCAGCGGTAATCTCGTCGATAGACTCGCCTTTCATCCGTAGCCCAGTCAATATAGCACCCATCAGAGCATCGTTACATCTGCCTTGCATGATGATCAGCATTACCTGATGCATCTCATCAAAGGTTAGATCAATACGCTGCAAGATCCGATCTAAAGCGGAGGTCAGTAGTTTATGGACTTGCTCCTCTGAGAGTTGGGTAATCTGCTCTGGTGTGCTTTGAGATAGAGGGTCAGTGGTGTTTTCGGCGCTCATGATGCCTCGCTTATTATTATGATATTCGTTGATTATAGGGTTGATTTTAATCAGTTTTAGCAGTCTTAAGTTATTAACAAGATTTAGTTATTAACAAGCTATCACTATTGACAATGACTAACCAACTTGCGGTAATTCATCCGCGTCTAAAACCGCCAAATTATGGGTTTGCAAAAAGTTATTCAATAGCTGATAGCCCGCCGTACTCAAGATAGATTCAGGATGAAACTGTACCCCTTCAATAGCGAATTGCTTATGACGCACCCCCATAATCTCCTCAATACTACCATCCGCGTTTTGCGTCCACGCGGTTATCTCTAGACAATCAGGTAGGCTCGCTTTATCCACTACTAAAGAATGATAACGCGTAAAGTCAGTAGGATTTTCTAAACCCTTAAACACCCCTTCATAATTATGATAAACCGAAGATAAGCGGCCATGCATGACTGCGCCTGCTTTGACGACTTGTCCGCCAAAGGCTTGACCGATAGCTTGATGTCCTAAACAGATGCCTAATATCGGAATCACACCTTTAAAGGTATCAATCAGCGCCAGTGAAATACCAGCACGATCTGGATCGCAAGGGCCAGGGCCGATGACAATCAGCTTAGGGGCGAGCGTTTTGACTTGCTCGATTGTGGCCTGATCGTTACGCCAGACGGTGATATCCTGCTGTAGTTCACCGAAGTACTGTACAATGTTGTACGTAAAGCTGTCGTAATTGTCGATCATTAGAATCATTAGCGTTTACTCATGTAAAAAAGACGGTTTGCGGCTGGGTTTCTGCTTTGCTATCTTACCACTATTTTTAGCGCTAGCAAATTTCTAGGTTGTTAACAAGCAAAGGGCAGCCGCGATCAAAAATATAAATGCTCTTTCTAAGTAGGAATAGAGTATAGCCAACTGCACTGTTTTGGCGTTTAAAACCTAAAAAGCACCTGTATAGTGCATTTTTGCTTTATTAAGAGGCTTATCTTAACAAGTTTGAAAAAAATAATACCTAAAACAGCTTCCTTAACATGATAGATTGGCTTGATTTAGGACGGTTTCACTAGCAAACAGCACTTTTATTACGACTTAAAGTACGCTTTGGCATAGCAGTTGCATAATTACGAGTATAGTCGGCTGTTTGCATTACCGCATAACAGTTCAGTAGTATTGATTAGATGTTGTTAAAATAGCGTCTGTAGTAGCAAACTTGAGCAGCAGGCTTGCGATTATAGTAGCGTCTCATAAATACCTTAGTATATATAGTATATAAAGCGGTTTAGGATATAGCGCAGTTTATTATGTGAGTATGCGGATATATGTAGCGATCCTGAGGCCAAGCTTTGAATCACAAAAACCCTAGCAAATTTTAATAACCAAAACCTAATAACCCCAACGGAGATTATTTATGTCGAATAAATTATTAGATCTTATCGAATCCTCAAATGCCAAATGGGTGGATTTTCGCTTTACCGATACTCGCGGCAAAGAGCAGCACATCAGCTTCCCAGCGCACAGCGTTGATGAAGAGGTGATGGAAGATGGCAAAATGTTCGATGGCTCATCCATTGCTGGCTGGAAAGGTATCGAAGCGTCAGATATGATCTTGCGACCTGATCCAGAAACCGCTTTTCTTGATCCTTTCTTTGATGCGGTTACCGTAGTTGTGACTTGCGATATCATTGAGCCCTCAACGCTACAAGGCTATGATCGCGATCCACGCTCTATCGCTCGCCGCGCTGAAGAATATCTGAAATCTACGGGCATTGGTGATACCGCTTATTTCGGTCCTGAGCCAGAATTCTTTGTTTTTGATGATGTAAAATGGTCAATTGAGATGTCTGGCGTCAGCCATAAAATCACCGCGGAAGAAGCCGCATGGTCGACCAACGAGGCCTATGAGTGGGGCAATATGGGACATCGTCCCCGTGTCAAAGGTGCCTATTTCCCAGTACCACCCATCGACAGCTCACAAGATATGCGTTCTGTGATGTGTGAGCGTATCGAAGAGATCATCGGTGAGGGTAGTGTCGAGGTACATCATCACGAAGTAGCCCCTTGTCAGTCTGAGATCGGTGTCGCCTTTAACACTTTGGTCCGTAAGGCTGATGAAGTACAGCAATTAAAATATGTCGTCCATAATGTTGCCCATCAGTTTGGAAAAACTGCCACCTTTATGCCAAAACCTATCGTCGGTGACAATGGTTCAGGCATGCACGTGCATATGTCGATTTCAAAAGACGGCGTCAATACCTTCTCTGGTGATGAGTACGCAGGTCTGTCAGAAACTGCCCTATACTTTATCGGTGGTATCATCAAGCATGCGCGCGCGTTGAATGCTATTACTAATCCCTCAACCAATAGCTATAGACGCTTGGTTCCGCATTACGAAGCGCCGATTAAGCTTGCTTATTCCGCCTCTAACCGCTCAGCGTCTATCCGTATCCCGCACGTGAGTAGCCCAAAAGCAGTCCGTGTCGAAGCACGTTTCCCTGATCCGGCGGCTAACCCTTATTTAACCTTTGCCGCACTGCTTATGGCAGGCCTCGATGGTATCCAAAATAAGATACATCCAGGCGATGCTGCGGACAAAAACTTGTATGACTTACCGCCAGAAGAAGAAGCGCAAATTCCAACCGTTGCCGAAAACCTAGAAATCGCGCTACAAGCTTTACGTGATGATCATGAGTTTTTATTAAAAGGTGATGTGTTTACAGAAGAGATGCTTGAAGCCTTTATTGCTCTAAAAGAAGAGGAAGTTCAGCGCGTCAATGTGACCGTGCATCCGGTTGAGTTTGACTTATACTATAGCTGCTAGTCGCTAGGGGATTAAGCGAAACCATTTAGGATAAGCAAAACCAGCTAAGATAATCTTGGCTGGTTTTTTTGGTTTACATATATTGGTTTATACAGTTTCAAAGCAATTAAGGTATTAGTCTCAAAAATAAAGCATAATAATAAATATCACTATTATCTAGGCCAACCGACTATGATTCTCGCACTGAAAAAAAAGTTTATGACAAAACAATCAGCGATAAGCTTGTTAACGTTTTTGTCAATAACGACGGCTGGGGGTTATACGCTAGCAGCAAATGCGGCGCCTATATATAAAGTCGTTGATGAGCGTACCGGTCAAGTTACCTTTACCGATAGTCCGCAGGCGTATGAGCAGCAAGCGGACAAGCAAATTAGTCAAACAGGTATTACTACCGGCAATAGTAGTAGCATCAATGCTGCTAGCCCCAACCGCACAGATACTAGCGCCAATGGCAACGATCAGGTGAGTCAACTGGCAGCAGTGCCAAAACCGACCTTACAAGCTGCAGTCAATTATCAGCTGACTATGGTTGAACCTAAGGCTGAGCGCGCTTATCAGCGTCCAGGACAAATCATCACCGTCAATCTGCAACTGAGCCCAGCGCTGCAAGCAGGAGATAGCATTAGTATCTATCTAGATGATAAGTTGATCTCGCAAGGCGTAACCGCTTCAATCGCCACAATCGATCTCAATCCAGGAGAGCATACGATTGAAGCGATAATAGAAAATAAAGCAGGTCAAATTGTAAATCGTCTTAGCCGCAGCGTTTATGTCATTCAAAACACCGCGATATTACAAAAAAAGCGTCAACTTGCGCAGCAATTGCAAGCGTATCAGCGCCTGCCTTGGCAGCAAAAACTACTACTCAAACTCCGTCAAAAAGATAATATCAATAACGACACCCAATAAGCCGCTCGGCTAGGGTTTATTTGCAAATTAGATTTAATGGTAAGCGCGGCTGTAATTGAACTAGCAATTAATGATGTGCTATGATTCTTAAATAATTTATCGTGGGTTTAATTGATTGATCACTTTGTTTTCGTCATGAATAACATACATGACCAATCTTGCAACTTCCAGCACGATATAAAATAATACTGGTAAAGCGCATGAGCTTGTACTCCGACACTCTCATCTGTGCCTAATTTGTTTGTCACAATGCATAATGACAAACCTTATCACTTATTGTCGGAGTTGCAGGAGTCCACTATGCCCACTAGCTCTAATTCGTCAGCTACTCAAGATACCTACATTTCTATATATACTCGACACTATCAGCCGCGTCACCTTCTAGCCCTGCAAATTATTCAGCAAATACATAAGCTTGAGCTACGACCACAGCATATCACTCAAAAGATGGGGTATCTGCCCAAACATACGCTACCTGCCTGTGAGCGCTTACGGCATGTGTTATCGAATCAATATTTAGGGCTTGATGGTAGTTATATAGATGGGCGCTTTACAGCAGAGGAGTTTTTAGCCAAGTTGTTGTTAGTGGTGGAGATAGCCTATGAGACGGTCGAAGATGACCTGACTCATATCCAATATCAACTCAGTATTGATACTGATAATAGGAAAAATACTGAGAGTTTGCATAAAAAGCGTTCAAGCGTAAAGACGGCTGCTGACTATAGTTAAGCGCACCCAAGATTTGTTAAGTGCACTCAAGGTCTATAGAGAAGTACTTGACTGCGAATTAATCAGTCACTTGATAGTTGACCGTAGGCTCAGTGCTAGGAATAGCACTTGCTATCTTAACTTTATCGACAATAGCAGCATCTGCTATTGAGAGCGAGATAGGGGTTGGCACTATAGAGGTTGGCGAGGTTAGCACTTGTCCGCGACAAACATCATCGCTTGGATCTAAGGACTTGTACTGCTGATAGTAGCTGACGGCCAGCTCTTGCATAGCAACACTAGCGGCTGAGTCATTAGCATTGACAAAAGCTTCGCGCGCTTGCTCAAGCCAGCGATCTGCCATTCGAAAGTGAGGGCCTGAGCTGCGAGAGCCATGCTCACAATGATCGGCAGCGGCCCACACTAAGCTCACTTCACTAAAGGCAAGCTCGCGCGGCGCATTAGCGATACCGCCGCTATCTTTTAGTGCACTAATATTGGCCCAAAGATCGGGGCGCATCAGCGCTGAGGTCTTGGGAATATCGACCGTTAAGTCTAAGCTATTTTCCTTGCCACTTTGTAATACTTGCAAGATATTTTTTGCCTCATCAAGGGCGTAGTTTCCGGCGGCGGTGCTGCTATTAATACGGTCTTCATGATTGGCATAATTAAGCCAAGCCTGCGCTTTGTAAGCAAAGTACTGCTGCCGGGCACTCATGCTAGCGAGCTGGTAACTCTTGAGCTGTAGTTGCATACAAGCGATTGCACGCTGGTTACCCTTATCGTTATTTTGAGGTTTTATAGAGTCGATATGACAGTTGACAGCGGTAGTAGTAGGACTAATGATGACATCTTCATCAAGCGAAACGGCAGCCTGTACCGTAGAGATACTCGTCAATCCTAACAGTAGCGCAAATGATGAGGGTGCTACTGAAAGTAGGGCAGTCTTCAAAGTTACCGATTTATTTGCCATATTAGTCATAGAGCAGACCTCAAATTAAAGTAAAAGTATTTTTAAATATAGTCAGTTCGAAATAAAATCGATACGCTAATGTCATCGTGCAGTTGGTATAAATTTTCCTTGCGTGCTGTTATGACAGAGGCTGCGCAAAACTCATCCCAACTGCACTGTATTGTTTTTAAAGTGGATTGACTATAGCTTATAAAGTAGAATTAGGGTCTAAACGTGGGTTAGTGCTAGTATCTTCACCTTTAAATAAATATTCGTCAAACTTAAAACGTAATCTAAAGTAAGCGCCCTCTTGAGTCGTGTCGTCATAGGCAATATCATCATCTTCAAAGCCCATAAAGTTATAGCCAAGCGACAACCATAAGTTAGTCATTGGGCTGTAGCCGACTTCAGCACCTAGCATATACGACATATCGTTCGCTTGCTTGTTCCAATAAGTTCCCGCTTGTAGGCCAATATCCCAGCGCTCAGTTAAGTCATACAGACCGCGACCATATAGAGCATGGGCAGTGTTGTCGCTACTGATGCCATCGGCACTAAATTCAGTGTATTTACCGGCGTAACGACCAGACAAGGTGAGCGGGCGAGTCGGATGATAATTGCCACTCCAAGACCAGATAATCGTGTCTTTTTGATAGGTATCGTCGCCGGTATTATTATCATCTAAACGATATTCAAGTTTGGCTAGCATATCGAGTTGATTACTATCATAGTCACGGAAGGCAGCGCCTAACTGGAAGCGATTAATCGTACGATCGCCATCATCATAATCGACTTGCGAGTAGATGTTTTTGGCAAGTAAGGTTACTTCATCAGTATAGCGATAAGCAATACCAGCGCTACTGAGCAGAGTATCGCTAGTCTCGCCCCAACGCTTCTCTAAGCGTCCTGACACCTTGTAATCTTCTTTCGCTAGGTACTCAACACCTACGCCTGCTGCTGTAGCGGTGTTCTCTGTTTCTCCTTCTAAGGATTCAACACGCTCAAATAAGGTGTTTATAGTCAGACCTTGTTGCACATACCATTTGTTTTTGAGACCGATAGCGGCTTCTGCTTCGCGCGCACTGATCGCATCTCGCATACGGTATTCGCTATAAACTTTACCGTCTTTCATGTAGTTGGCGTCAAAACCAAATACCGTGCGTTGACGCTCTTCGGTATCGTCAAGACCATAGCTGCCGGATAGGCTGTTGATCAAATCGTGACGAGCATATAAACGGCCTAAACTACCAAGGGGCGTCTCACCACCGACAGAAGTGGCATTGCGCTCGCTGTTATCGATATCTTGCTCATATTCTGCAAACACTAATGAGTTATTGAGCTTAGGCAGACGCGCGGTGATACGAGCGCGCGCGGTAGTGCCTTCAATATCTTTATCAGCATCATTAACACCGCTAAGTGCCGATTGGTTAATGATGTCATCATTAAAGAGGGTATCGTCAGTGACATCGACGACATCAGTGGCGTCTTGAATATTGCGAGAAGCGGCTGTCGCGTCCTGCTTATAATAACGTACACCAATCTCACCGACGACATTAGTGCTCAAACGCTGCTCGATACTGGCTAGTACCCCTTGGCGGCTGGCTTCGGTAGTCAAGTCTTTAGTAAGCACGCCCTCTAATTTTAACGCTGTTTTTTTATCATTGATCAGATGTGCGAACTCAAAGCCAGACTCTTGACGACCAGCTGTTTGCGGGGAGGCACCGGTGACAAACCCTTCATCCGTATCATTATAGTAAGCTTTAGCACGAGTGTTTTTCTTATCATCATAATCAAGCTCGATACGTAGAGCATCGCCATCAGTATCATTAGTGTCTAATGCTGAAGCGTTAATCTGATTGCTAGGCTGAAAGTTTGGATTTTCCGCCTTGTTCATCGCATATTCAGCGACAAGCTTGAGCTTATCGTTCATTTTGACAACGGTATTGACACTAGCCAATTGCTCTTCGTTTAGCGGATCATCACTATTGATATAGCTGCCACCGATGGCGATTTTTTTAGTGAGTTGTTGCTTAACAGCGATACCGCCTACGATATAGTCTTCGCCGCCTTCGTCCACTTCTACGGTGACTCGTAGATAAATAGGATTGCCCGCCAAATCTTGACTAGCGATGGGGGCTTTTAGAAATAAGCTGCGGCTAATTGGGTCTATCTCATAATCAGCAAAGCGCGTGAGGGTCTCGCGGCTGATGATTAAGCCTGGATTGTTGGCATCACGAGTAATGACCTCGATAGTTTCTGAGTTTTCTAAAACCGCATCGAAGTCCTCCGCTAAAGGATAAGGGCCCGAGATACCCAAACCGCGAGTTTCATTAACGCGCTGGCTAGTACTGGTTTCAGCGACGAAGGCAGTGACGCGAGTATTGTTATCTTCATACTGGGCTTTAAGGCCCGTCAAAGTACGATTATATTGACCGAGCTTGATGCCTTCATCGTTATCAATTTGCGTTTTTAGATCGCCATACATAGCGAACGAGCGGCCTTTATCCACACGCACATAAAGCTTGCTCGTCGACTGCGCATCGAAGCCTTTGGCAGAGGAGTCGCCGTAGACTGGATAATATTCGCCAGGTTCGATATCACGGAACAGGCGCTCGCCTTTTTTATCGCTATCATAAGCGAGCGTTAGTAGATAGTCGCCGCGTACCTTGCCTTTTAGGAACATCGCAGCGCGGCCCGAGGCGGCGTAATCGTCATTACCTGAGATCTCATGAAGCTCTTCCTCAAAAGCGCCTTGAGCATCAGTGATATTGCCGCCATCGAAGTCTTTGAGTGAGATAGCACCTTCGACGATACCGACGGCGATGAGCGGACGCAGCTTAGCGGTGAACTGTAGCGGAATGATTTGTTTGCTGCTACCAGTATCGATAACCAGCTCGCCTTTGCCGGGAACGCTTGGCGCGGTGACAGGTATCAACAGCTCGCCGCCATTAACAGTAATTTGTGTGCCTGCTTTGTCTTTGCTGCTATCTTTTAGATTAATGCGGCCGATATTGGTGTCGATGGTGATCGGCGTAGAGGCGACGTAAGGACGGCCGTCACGATCTTTTAGGCTGATAACGACTTGATATTCGCTCATACCATCGGCAGGAACGAGCCGATCTTGGGTACGGTAGTCAATCGCCTGCAAGCTATCTGGCGTTGTTACTTTAATCGTTTGTTGGGAGATAACCTTACCATTGACGTCAGTAGCCACGCCGCGCAAGGTATTATTACCGCGCTTTAGATCAACTGCATAATAATCGAAAGCGGTTACCTTTTGCTTTTCTTGCTCAGCGGTTTTACCGATCTGCTGCTCTGAGACTGCTTTACCGTTAGCGTATAAAGTAAAGTTAGCACCGAGCGGCGCTTGTACTTGCACCATTTGCTTATAAGTACTTAGCTGCTGGCCTTCATTTAGGTTAATAAAGGCGACGTCATTATCGGAGACTTCTTTTAGAAACTCTTCGAGTACTTTTTCTTTTGGTTGGGCGATAGTATTGACTTCTAAATCGATACGCTCGCTAGCTGGACTGACCATCTCATTGACGATAGCTGTGTCGCACTGGATACCTTGATCTAGCGCATCGTTAGACTTACAGCCGCTAGCATCGACATTGTCATCATAATCACGATCGTATATCGGCTCTAGATCTAACTTACTTTTGACCGCTTGCTCTAAAGCATTATTTTTGGCGCTGATACTTTTACTACGAGCAACAAGTTCAGCATTTAGGCGATCGGTGCTATCACCCATACCGCCGACGATAGCAAAGTCAGCGCGATGCAGCTCGCCATATTTTAAGTCGACGAAACGGCTACCAGCGTCGCCGGTATTACGGTTACTTTGAATGACTAGTTCTGTAGCGTTTGGAATAGTGGTGCGATCCACTTTTAACACGTGCGTCTTGGCGCTGACACCATAGAAGTTATACTTACCTTCAGGATCGGTAACGATGAAGTTACCATTTTCCATATAGATACGCACGCCAGCGACGCCAAGCTCACCATCTTCTTTTTGCTGGATGCCATCACGATTGATATCATGGTAGACCTTACCTATGATGATGCCGTCGGTATTCATCACGCCGCGCTCTACTTCGATCTGCCACTGCGCTTCTCTTGAGACTAGGCTTTGACCTTGCTCGTTATTGGCTACCGCAGTCGCACGATTGATTCCATCCCCGCCTAATGCAGAGGCACCGATCAATACTCGATAGGTGATCTCTTTAGACTCATTAGCGGCTAAGTTGCCAAGGCTTAATACCTGATATTTGCCTTCAGTACTAAATTCAGTGGTCTGAGGCTGATTGATATCTACACCGTTATCGGTATTATTGTTATCGATACGGACGCTATTTTTGACGATATCAAAACCGCGCGGTAACGCATCTTTTAGCTGTACATCATAAGCAGTAGAGTTGCCGTTGTTGGTCACGTTAATGGTATAGCTAACATAATCGCCAAGCTCAGCACTCTTAACTTCACTTTCCTTGGTCACGACTAAGGTTGGATTATTATCGACGATATCGATTTTCGTGTCTAAATCTTCGATGCGAAGGGTAAAGTCGCCCTCATTTGGTAGCTGCTCAGAGCCAGTGCCAACAGAAGGAGCGATACAAGCGTCTAAGCTAGCTGTCAAAGTGTCATTTGCTAAAGTTTGAATGATTCTATCATTGATAGCGTTGGCGTTATTTTGGGTAGGAGCCGATAGCTGATATTTACCGGTGCTGTTACCAGTCTCAAGCGCTTTTAGTGAGTATTTATCACCTGTAAGTAAAGAGGTGATAGTGACCCAAGCTTGATCAGGCTTGTCTAGCTGTACGTTACACTGGGCGTAGCTGGCTTCAAGATAGACATTTTCATCGATTTGAGAGCTTGTTTTATTCTCATCAAATTTAGGAGTGGTAAAGTTAATCTCAGGCTCAACGATAATTAGACTATCGAGAGCTGCAACAGTGATTGACTCGTCTTCTAACACGACAGCGCCAATCTTAATATCAGCAGTATCGCCACTTTTACCGTTCACATCTGATAGAGCTTGGACGATAAGCTGAATACTCTCGCTTTGACCAAGTTTAATCTGGGTAGTTAAGCTGTCGAAGATGATTTCTCTATCTTCTCCATCGATGATGCCGTTGTTATTTAAGTCTTGATAGACTTTGACATTTGAAAGCGATGGAGCAACGTCAAGGCTCAGCTCGACAGTCTGATTACTATAGCTGGTGTTTTTTAGGACATTTATCCAGTGGACAGTCGCATTAGGCTCAACGGTCTGTATTAGCGGCTGAGTTAATTCAATACCGTACTCAGGTAGCGCAGAGGATTTGACTTGCACTTGATTTGAGGTACTGCTTTGCTCAACCGAACCAACATCGTAGCTGGCGTTTGCAGTGTTTTTGATGATTTGTAAATTCGGGTTTGTATCATCCGCGGCTATGGCGATATTTGATTGCATAAGCAACATAGCAAACGACAGCGCAGATATCTTAGCTGTTGAGTGCGTGATGTATTTAGACGTATTTATTACATGAGATGTCATAATATGTCGCTTATCCAATAAAATATAAAGGGTGGGTCTATAAGCAATGCTCATTACTTATAGACTTTTAAAAGATATTATTTAAGTCAAACGATTACGGGTTAACTTTGATAGAGAAAGTCATCGTGCCAGTACCTTCTGCTGGTAAGGTACCAAGAGTAGTAGTGATAAAGTCTCCAGTATCATTATTCACGACACCATTAGTTGATGTACCAATTAGGCCTGTAACGTCATCTTGATAAGTCGCTTGCGCATTCCATAGCGCTTTTTCATCTGACAAGGTCACAGTAGTTAAGACTTTAGTTTCAAACGTGTTAGTTGCAGTGATTTTATAAACGATACAATCGTATGGTTTGGCATTGATGCCTTCGCCTCTACCAAATGTTAAGCCACTAGTATCAGTAGGACATGTAAGATTTTCGATGCCAGTAGCAGAGACTACAGCTGCTAGTTTTTCTAACTTAAGGCCTTGAATAGTCGTCGTGTTATTGACTGTTTTAGCTGGAGCATCAATTCCATCCACTACCGCAGGTATTAGGGTTACTGAGTTTGTTTCCTTTAGACCGATATCATTATCAGTCGTACCGACCTCACCATCAGAGGCACCATTTGACTTAACGGTATAACCAATTTCTACAGTGCTACCTGCAGTAGGCGTCTGACCGTCTGCTGCAGTGTTTGGTACGAGGATAATGCTATCAGGTAGTTTATAAGTACCGTTAGGATTCTTGGTTAAAGGTGTATTGGTACCATCGGCCGCTACGTAGTAAGGTTTCTTACCTTCAGCTTCTTCAATAGAAAGCGCATTACCAGTAACTGGATCTGTTAATGTGATGGTGATCGGACGATCCGTACCACCTTCATTTTCGTTACCTTCGTTGGTAATGATATGCGAGTAGGTCACTTCACCTTGTACTGGGACTTCTTCAGTCGTACCTGCAGAAATAGTCAGGTCACGATCGGTAAAGGTAATCGTTGATGAAGTGTCTTCACCGATATTGCCTTGACCTTCAACGCCGTTAGGAAGATTAGGGTTATCTATAGTGTCATCTGTACTATCAGAGATATCAAAGCCATTAGTATTATCAGGCTCTGGTGTTGAGTTATCGTAGTTGTCATATAGAGTGACATGGTTGGTCGCACTACCAGCTTCAGTTAATGTCTCTTTATTGATACTGACTTTAAAACTAACGGTAATATCCTCTCCTACGGCTAAGGAGGGTAAAGTACCCTGAAGGGTCTGGCGATTATTTGGTTTAGTTATTGTGAGATTAGTGTCAGCTACAGTTGCAGTACCAAACTTCACTGAACCTGGAACTAGGGTCATACCTTCAGGCAGTTGATCTCGGAAGACAACATTATCTGCATCTGTACTATAGCCAGGATCGACGTTAGTGACTTTAATGCTGTAAGTAATCTCTTGATTATCAGCGTTTAAGTCAAAACTGTTACAATCCGTCGTCTTACCTTGGCAGGTAGCAGACTTGTCGATTTTGAATACTGGCACCTTGACAATAGTTTGGTTTTCGTTGGTCAGTTTTTGTTTTGCTGGTTCTGCTGCTGCAATAAAGGTACTGGTTGCTGTTAAGGTACCGACACCGATATCACCACCCGTTTTATTACCAGTAGCTACTTGATAGCTAAGCGCTGCTTCTAATCCTGGTGGTAGTTGGATAGTACCACCACTACTAATCGTGCCAGACTTTGCTTGACCAAGAGTAGATAGAGCTTCTGATTGCTCTACTGATAGCGTACCACCGTCTATTGGCTGGATAGTATAGTCAATAGATGCTGAATCCAAAGCGTAACTTGGATCTTTCGTCACGATGTCTGAGTTTTCGCCTGTTGTATTAATCGTATAAGTATCAGACACGTTACCAATGTTGGCTAAGGTATGTTTAAACTCAGTCGTGTTATTCGGAGTGGCAGCGATGTCTTCGTTCTTTTCATCAATGACACCATCAGAAGTAGCAACTAATGAGAAGTTCGCTGTTTCACTGATATTTACGATAACCTCATTAGACTGAACTTCTGGCTGAAATTCAGCATCATTACCTACCTTATATTTCGCAGTTGCGATGTTTTTGATACCATTTGCGCCTTTGCTTACTGCACCAGACTCAGTAGGCTTAGTATTCGCCATAGCACCAGTCGACACGCCCATCAGCGCGGCAACGCCAACAGCAAGCAAGCTATAGTTAAAAGTATTCGATTTCATGTATTGCTCCAAAAGTCTAAAGAACTAGGGTAAGGGTTAAAGGTTAAAAGGAACGCACGGTTAGAAATGGATTAATTAACGACAGTATTGAGCGCGACGTCTGCTGATTTTTGTGCAGGTAGTAGCTTGATATTCCAGCGCAGCGATTTATATTCAGAATAAGGAATTTTGACCATCTTGCCGTCGACTTTGCGCATCAATGGCATATCGGCGTAGTTCTTGCCATCGATACTCCCTTGTGCACTGGCAGGGTTAGCTTCACCAGTGAACGTCATATTGGCAGGGATAGGCAGTACAACTTCTAAGTCTTGGATATCTTGATTGATGGTATTAGAGTAAGTCGCTTTGTACTGCACAATGGTACCGGCAGGTGCGGTATTGACTGGTACGTAAGAAACCTTGCCTTCGCTATTAGTCACGACTTTATTAGCCGACAGCTGCATCTTTAGCGCGTCATCAGCATGAGCAAAACTCATCAAGCTTACCGAAGCTAGAGCAGCGATTAGTGTATTACGTAGGGTAGTGGTGTATTTCATAAAAGAATCCTTGCTGATGTCATGATCGTTAGTAAGAGTTATATTTTTAATTTGGCTTTAGCTTGTTTCTGTCTTTATCGCTGATCTATATTTACAATCTTTGATAATAGCTTCAGATAGCTGGTTGAATTTATATAAGCAATATCTGTGCCAAAAATATAATACTGTTTCTTTAATACAAACAAAGATGAGGCATTTGATTACATGATGCATTTTTACAGACAAAGGCTAGATAAACACCTAAAAAGCGATAGATGGTATCGAAAATCGGCTAAGTGGTCAGATGTAAGAAGGTTGGTAACATTTTTGGATAGGTAATCTGCATAAAACACTAAAACCCCAATAGATGGGGTCTTAGTCGTAGTAGTATTATGAGTGATTGTTAGTAAGCTAAGAGCCGTTACTAAGGATTAGTATTGTTAGTTGTACCGTATTTGGTATTAAAGAATAGAGTCGCTTTTGTAGGTGATGTTGTTGTAGGTTTTACTAAGTTAAATTTATTAGATACGATTGTGCCATTTTGTCCATAAACTGGTGAAGGACTACTGGAGTTGTAAACTGTATCAGGCACACCTAATGGGCGTGATAGATTAAAAACAGACAATACAGGTTCAGTTTGTAGCTTATCAGTAATCTGAATGTCCTGTAAATCTACGTGTCCTCGATTATAAGCTTCTATTCTATAGGCTATGCATTTTCCAGGGTCGATATCAGATACAGGTTGAATGCTAAAACCATTGGTTGGAGAGTCTGGACTTGGATTAGCAGGTATACTATTAAAGTTTATTGAATCAGAACAAGTATGTACATATTGTGATTTTATCAATACTAGAGATGCATTATTAGCTTTAACCTCACCAAAGTCTAAATTTCGAGAGCCATTACTTTCAGTTTTGTAATCAAGAAGTCCATTAGTTAAATTTATTTCACGAGTGTTTGGTGTAGTATCGATGCTATATTCCCAATTAGATGGTTCTACTTGCACGACACAAACTTTTTGAGACGATAACGCAGCGATGGTACTTGCTGGTACAGTGAATCTGTATTGACCTAATAATAAACCTGAAGGAGGTGATTCTGGTATGTTCTGAGCCGTAGTACCTACAATATTTGTACCTCCATTGGAACCGCAGTTTGTCAAACGCACTTGAAGACCGCTAGCGCCAATGCCTGACTCTATATTGTTGTCGCTGCTGTCAAAGATACCGTTGAAATAGTTAGCGTTGCCAGTAAAAGTCGTAGAAATATTTTGCCTAGTACTTGTACTAGAGGAAATTCCGCCGTTGTCGTTAAACACAAAGCCAGTAAAGGTGTAAACAGATGGGGTATTGGTAATCGTACAAGTGATTTCGTCACCGTAATCTAAATTTGAGAGGGTAAATGAAGCACCATCACCTTTAGGCATGACTGTCGTACTATTAGTTGTCGCATTAGTACATTTGTAGCTTGCTTTATAGTTGTTGATATTACCTTCGTTCGTTTCAGGTGATAGGCGCTCAGTGATGGTATATTGCGTAGCCGGTTGTAGCGTCAAAACACTACCAATGGCATTGCCAATATCATTGCCATTTCCGGTGGTCGTGAAGGATGCTGGAGAGTTGGCAGTATTCGGACTTAAAGTACCGCCAGAGACTTCGATATTAAACTGATCAGCATCATTAACGCGATTACCAGTCAGCACCTTTTTGACTACGACTTTTGGCGGTGCTAAGCAGAAGTAAAAATCAGAGTAGCCTACAGCATGATAACTGTCGTATTGATTAAAGATATTTTTATGCTCTAATCTAAGAGGAGTGTTAGCAGGGGTATAGTCCCAAGTAGCATCAATAGTACAATTATTGACACCACTGTTCACACTACAATTTAGTCCTTTAATGGCACTGACTACATCTCTATTAGCGTTAATAGTATGAAATATATCATTAAATGTAAGTTGTCCTCTACTAGTAGAGACATCAATTTCCTCAACATAGGGAACTTGATTAACATTGGTAATAATGGTACTTGTCGAATCAATATCTTGTATTTTGTACCCTATTTTGCTAACAGGGCGGTTTACACTGATATCTAAGGTATGATTGGTTTTTACGCCAACGGAGTTATGTTGCAAGTTGATCGCCGCAACGCTTACAGCATTTGACGGTTGATAAAAAGGTGGGGTGTTCCCTCCAGTGCTGTTTATGTCTAGTAGTGAAGGAAATTCAATCTTAAATGTCTTAGTACCTGAAGGCTCACTGTTGTTGAAATTAAATGTCTGTGAGGTGCTACCATTAGTATTCCAACCTAGGGTTTGAGTTCTAACTAAGGGAGTCGCCGTCCTATTGGCTCCTAAGTAATACATCTTGTGGTCAGCTGGGCAAGTGGCTGGAACCGGAGTGCCGCCTAAACTATTTGAGAACGTAACTGAATTAGTGTCAGAAGCGCTTTTAGTAGCAATAGTCTGGTGGCTAATAGTTGCTGTATTAGTAATGTTTGAGTTAGAAGTAGCCGTCACTCTCGTTGGAACTTTTATACTAAAGCTTTGGCCCACTGCTAAGCTTGCTATATTGAATCCACTAGTACTTTCTAACTGATCTTTGGTTGGTGCTGTCGTACAAACATTGTTTGTATCACTGGCATCACAAGTGATATCATTGGTGCCGGTGAGTTTGTTGAGACCATTAGCTACCGGATCTTTTAAAGTAATATTGGATATTGTTGTATTACCCAGATTGGTAACCTTAATAATATAGTCAGTAATACTGTTAGTATTGACGCTATTAACTCCATCACTTTTAGTAATTTTATAATCGGAAGGCACGTAACAGTAACTATCTAAACGAAACTCAAATCTTCTACTAGTAATAGTTCTATTACTTTTCAAGTCTGTATATACCAGTGTTACTGACTTCACAGGCTCATCGAAAACTACAGAACCTTGACAGTCTGACTGAAGGCTGCCCGTACAGTTGTCGTCATCTGGGGCGCTAGGTAATCTTAGTCCTGATGAACTTCCAATAACTTTAGAGTTAGGTATATTTTGAAACGTACCTGTAATCGGAGCACCACTCTGTGGGATGCCCGTTATTTTTACGTTGTCGTCCCAAGAACCACTATTTACAGATTTATCGATATCAAAAGCACTCATTGCGACTTGATCTAAAAAAACAGTCTGATTGTTTGAGCTATTTTGAAACTCTAGCGTTATTGCAGTACTTGGCGTTCGAGTACTAGGATTACCAATAAAGCTTATGGCTTGTGGAGAACTTCCATATAGAGCAGGAGTACTGTTAGTCGCGCCTTCATCAGAGCTCGTAACGCTCATCTTGATTTTTAAAGGTATATTAGCATTCGTACTGCCTGTAGACGTTGTTTGACTGACTACGTTTTGATAGGTTCTATTCGTAAAGCTACTAATAAGATTGCTATAACTGCCATTACTTAAAAAACCTTTAGTCGAGTTTGCAGGACAAGTAAGACTTGAACCTGGATTATTTTCTATAGCAAAAGCCGACCCACTAACCAAAGAAAATAGTAATAATCCTACTATAATGAACATTTGTTCTAAGAACCTACGATATGAATAAATATCGATAGCTTTTAATATTTTATGATACTGACGCATATTGTCACCTTAAATAAATTTATTTATTCGATATTTTCTATGTAGGTAGCGCGGTTCTTACAAACTAATTTCATTAAAAATCATAATCGAGCTGTTTCTATAGGAAGCATCAAAATTTCCGACAAACGGTAGAAATATAAAGATAGAAGGAAATAAAAATGAAACTATGTTCACTATAGTGTAGCTTGTACCTAATCTATAAATAGGCAACTTTCTATAACTTTGCGATAAGCGGTTAAATAAGCCGATATAGTAGTCGTGCAAATATTGCTCAATACAATTACCGCAATAAATATGCCAAAATTAGGTGCGCTACATAATAATCGTGATCGAATATTAGCTAAAAGCCTGTAAATAAAGGGGTCTATCGTTTATATAAGCTCAGGATTGATATGTAAAGATAAATTGCTTTGATAACCTTTTGTTATGTTAGAAAGAATGAGCTCTTACCAATATTTGTCATAGCAAAGATGTATAGAGGCAGTTTAGTCGCATTTCTTATCTGGTCGCTAATAAAAAGCGCTCAAAATTGTCATATAGATTCACTGAATAAGGATAAAATAACGAACTTATGTTCTTTTTATCGACAGATGAATGGCAGAGCGAGTAGGAGAAAGAGGTTTATCATCTAGTACCGCTAGCTCTGATAGCGCTATTTTTCTAAAAAATGCTTAGCGTATGGGTATTTACTAATAGCCATAAACATTTAGTACATAAGCGCCTATAATAGAGGTCAGTGATTATATGTAAACTGACTTTAAGATTAGAATTCTTATCAAACCGATCGACAAAGTCACTCTCATGCTAACCTCGCATTTAAACTCAAATCAGTAAACAGTACCCTTAAGCAGCACAAGGAAGTTGCAAAATTATCTGTTTCTTCATTATTTTAATGAATAACGGTTATACATAAAGTAATATAGATACCTTAAATGAAGGCTTTAACATTGCTTTCTATAACTCATAAATCTCACCCTTGCTTTTAAGCGACATAACCTATCCTGTCGTAAACAGGAACTACTCATAAAAAGGACAAATAAAGATGAATTATTACAAGGATGCCGATAGCACCGAAACACAGGAATGGCTAGATGCGTTTGAATCGGTGATTAAGCATGCCGATAAAGACCGTGCTCAGTTTTTATTAAAAGCGCTCTATAATATGTCGGTACAAGAAGGCTTACCGTTTAACCGTTTGGACACCGCTTATATTAATAGCATTGCTGTTGAAGATGAGCCGATGTATCCCGGCGATTTGGGAATAGAGCGTAAGATTCGAGCGCTCATTCGCTACAACGCGCTAGCTATGGTGATGCGCGCTAATAAGAACGACGATGATTTGGGCGGTCACTTAGCGACATTCGCTTCTAGTGCGACGCTTTATGAGACGGGTTTTAACCACTTCTTCCGGGCGGCAAGCGATCACTTCGGTGGCGATATGATCTATTATCAAGGTCACTCCGCGCCCGGTATTTATGCTCGCTCTTATCTAGAAGGTCGCTTGAATGAGGATCAATTAGAGAATTTTCGCCGTGAAGTGGGTGGCAAAGGCTTGTCAAGCTACCCGCATCCTTATTTGATGCCGGACTATTGGCAGTTTCCAACAGTGTCTATGGGTCTTGGCCCCATTATGTCCATTTATCATGCGCATGTGCATCGTTATATGGAAAACCGCGGCTTGCTTGAGTCGGAAGGTCGCAAGATTTGGACCTTCTTAGGTGATGGTGAGACAGATGAGCCAGAGAGTTTAGGCGCTATCTCCCTTGCTGGCCGTGAAAAGCTTGATAACCTCATTTGGGTGGTCAACTGTAACTTGCAGCGTCTTGATGGCCCAGTGCGCGGTAATGGCAAAATTATTCAAGAACTAGAATCGGTATTTCGCGGCGCCGGTTGGCACGTTATCAAGGTTATTTGGGGTGGTCAGTGGGATAATCTACTCGATAAAGACGAAACTGGTGTGCTCAAACATCGGATGGAAGAAGCGGTTGATGGCGAATATCAGCTATACGAAGCGCGTGATCCAAGCTTTGTCCGTAAAGAGTTTTTTGGCAAATATCCCGAGCTTGAGGAGATGGCGAATGAGCTATCAGATCAGGATATCTCCCGCTTAAACCGTGGTGGTCACGATCCTGTAAAAGTCTACGCCGCTTTTAGTGAAGCCATGAAGACCAAAGGTCAGCCAACCGTGGTGTTAGTCAAGACCGTCAAAGGCTATGGCTTATCCACTCAAGCACAAGCGGTAAACAAATCGCATCAGATCAAAAAACTCGATCATGAGTCGTTGATGTATTTCCGTGATCGTTTTGATCTGCCGTTTACTGACGAGCAATTAGAGACGCTGCCTTTTTATCGGCCAGAAGAAGACTCGGCGGAGATGAAGTATCTAAAAGGTCGCCGTGAAGCGTTAGGCGGACATCTGCCTAACCGCCGTAGTGGTCATATCCCGCTTAATATTCCTGATTTATCTATCTTTGATCGTGTGCTTAAGGGCAGTAAAGGCAAAGAGCAATCAACGACGATGGTGTTTGTGCGTCTGCTATCGGCTATGCTAAAAAACAAAGATATCCAAGACCGCGTCGTGCCTATCGTTCCTGATGAAGCGCGTACTTTTGGTTTAGAAGGAATGTTCCGTCAGTTAGGGATTTATTCGGCTTCTGGACAGAAATATACGCCAGAAGATAGCGAAGCGCTCATGGGCTATAAAGAAGCGATCGATGGCCATATGCTAGAAGAAGGCATCAACGAAGCGGGCGCGATGAGTACTTGGATTGCACTAGCGACCAGCTATTCAGTCAATGCTCTGCCGATGATTCCGCTTTATATCTACTACTCGATGTTTGGTTTTCAGCGCGTCGGTGATTTAGCTTGGGCGGCAGGCGACTGTCAAGCGCAAGGCTTCTTACTAGGCGCAACCGCCGGCCGTACTACGCTAAACGGCGAGGGCTTACAGCATCAAGATGGTCATTCACAGATTTTATTCGGCGTAGTGCCTAACTGCGTCACCTACGATCCGTGCTTTGGTTATGAGCTAGCCGTCATTATGCATGATGGTCTGCGCCGGATGTATGGCGAGGGTGAGCGCGTCTATTATTACTTAACGCTGATGAACGAAAATTATGAGCAGCCAGCGATGCCAGAAGGCTGCGAGGAAGGTATTAAGCGCGGGATGTACTTGCTTGAGGATAATGGTTCAAGCCAAGTGCAGCTATTAGGCTCAGGAGTAATATTGCGTGAAGTACAAAAAGCGGCGCAGATCCTTAATGATGAATTCAATATTACCGCTAACGTCTGGAGCGTGACCAGCTTCAACGAGCTGACTCGTGATGGCATGGCCTGTGATGACTACAATCGCTTGCATCCTATGCAAGAGGAAGAGAAGGTCTCTTGGGTGACAGAGCAATTAGCCCCGCATGAAGGTATCGTCGTGGCTGCCACAGATTATATGCGTAATTATTCTGAGCAGATCCGAGCTTGGCTACCAGATAACCGCCCGTATATCACTTTAGGTACGGATGGCTATGGTCGCTCAGATACTCGCGAGCAGCTGCGTAGCTTCTTTAACGTTGACGCCGCTCATATCGTGGTGGCGACGCTCAAGCGCTTGGCAGACGAGGGAGAGGTTGAGATGCGCTTAGTCAAAGACGCAATTTCAAGCTTCGGTATCGAAGTCGATCAGCCGCCTGCTTGGCAGCAACAGCCCCATTATGATCATTTCCCAGATGCACCTGCACCTGATAACGTCAATCCAAATCCTGTTCCTGATTTTGTCGGTGAAGATGATGATGAAATCTCTAGCGAAGGCCGCGCCGAAGATCAAGCCGATGCCGAATTGCTAAACGATGATGACATCAAAGAATAGCCCACAACTATGTGACGATATAATAAGGAGAAATTAGGATGGATATTAAAGCCCCCGATTTAGGTGTTGAGAGCGCCGAAGTCAGTGAAATCATGGTAGCAGTCGGTGATGTGATCGCTAAAGACGATAATATTATTTTATTAGAGTCTGACAAAGCGTCGTTTGAAGTGCCTAGCTCTGCTGCTGGTAAAGTGAGCAAAATCAGTGTTGAGGTCGGTGATCAAGTTAGCGAAGGAATGGTGCTCATTGAGGTCGATAGTGACGCTGATAGTGAAGCAGCTGATGAGCCTGATGACAGCTCTAAAAATGAGCAGAAACCGTCTGAAGCTGATACAGAAGACAGTAAGTCTACAGAAGCTGAGGACGCAAAGAGTGAGCAAGCGCAGCAGACAAAAGATAATGCTGATGCTTCTGAGCCTAAGAAAAATATCGGCAGCGCGACGACTCACGCTTTGCCAGACTTAGGCGTTGAAGAAGCGCAAGTGGCAGAGATTATGGTCAGCGTTGGTGATAAGGTCACTGCTGATGACTCTATCTTACTCATCGAGTCTGATAAAGCCTCAGTCGAAGTGCCCGCACCCGAGTCCGGTACGATTGAGAAGATCCTCGTACAAGCAGGTGATATGGTCGCAAATGGCCAAGATTTTATCGTGATTATCGGCAGTAACGCTGATACATCTGATACTCCGGCCGCGGATAATCAAGCATCTGAGCCTGAGAATTCCAAACCACAGGAGTCAGAAGGTGAGTTAAAACAGCCGCAGAAGCAAACAAGTGGTGAGCCTAAGCAAGCCGCATCGCCATCAAAAACGGATGCCGCTACGGATAGTAAAGCTGCTTCAAAAAGCGCAAGTAATAAACTGACCGAAGCGCAAGTTAATGAAAAGCTGACTGAGGTTTACGCAGGTCCTGCCGTGCGTAAGCTTGCGCGGCAATTAGGCGTAGATATTACCCAAGTATCCGGCTCAGCGCTGAATGATCGTATTTTAAAAGAGGATCTATTTGCGCATGTGAAGAATAGCTTGACCACGCAAAAAGCGGCAACGAATAGCGGTAGTGCAACGCAGACAAGTCTACCAAGCTTGCCGGATATGAGTAACGTAGAGATTTGGGGCGAGACTGAAGTAGAAGATCTAAGCCGTCTGCAAAAAGTCTCGATTCCGCAGCTCAATTACAATACTTACTTACCGCAAGTGACGCAGTTTGATCTGTCTGATATTACCGAAACTGAAAAGCTACGCGGTGAGTTAAAAGGCGGGATGAAAGCAGAAGGTATCGGTTTTACGATTTTGGCCTTTATTGTCAAAGCCACCGCTTATGCTTTGACACAGTACCCTCGTTTTAATAGCCATTTGAGCGATGATAATACGCAACTTATCATCCGTAAGACGGTCAATATGGGCATCGCAGTGGCAACCGATGACGGTCTTATTGTGCCAGTAATTAAAAATGTACAGGACAAAGGTCTTAAGCAAATTGCTATCGAAATCGGCGAGCTAGCCGGTAAGGCCCGCGACAAAAAGCTTAGCACTAAAGACTTGCAAGGGGCGAGCTTTACGATCTCCAGTCAAGGTAATTTGGGCGGTACAGCCTTTACGCCATTGGTAAACTGGCCACAAGTGGGTATTTTAGGCGTCTCCGAGGCAAGTATGCAGCCGCGCTGGAATGAGAGTAAGCAAACTTTTGAGCCGCGTCTGATGCTACCATTATCATTATCATATGATCACCGGGTGATTAATGGCGCTGATGCGGCGGTGTTTACCCGTTACATTACCACCTTACTAGCTGATCCACGCCGTATCTTGTTATAGTTAGACGCTAATGAGTATTTATTAGTATTTTTAGAAGACCGTCTAAGGACGGTCTTTTTTATGCGGGTTGCTTTTATAAAACCAATTCAAACTCTAGCTATAGCCGATCCACTATAAAATAAATACAGTAGCACTCTGCTATAGCTGTACAATTTTTATTTAGGATTCACTATAGTAATTTGTTTAAATCTAAAACACAAAAGAGCCAGCAACTAAGCTGGCTCTTTCTAACGTCTTTGGTAGGACAGACTGGCTATCTTAGAACTGTTTAACGAGTGCTACGCCATATACCCAAGGGCTAATGTCGATTTCACCAATATCATCACCATTTAAAGTAGCATCAGTTTTTATATCCATGTAGCGCGCATCAATACGGAAAGACTCTGTTGGTGCAAATGGAATGTCTAGACCGATATGTCCTGCAACGCCTACGCTATCGTCGAGGTCTAAATCAGCGCCACTGATATTTACTCTTTCTTTAAAGAAAGTTGTGTAGTTGACACCAACACCAACGAATGGCTTGATGTTCATTGGCATATTGTAGCCATCAAAATGGTACTGTACAGATAAAGTAGGGGGGAGATGTTGAGTTTTACCTTCGATCTCTACTCCAGCGGCATCAGTTAAAGTAAAGTCATGATGAAACGGAATAGCAGCTAGTAATTCAATGCCGACGTTGTTCGCGACAAAGTACTCACCACTGACAGTAGGGCGGATATCATCGTCAACTTCTACAGATAATGTATCGTTCGCCAGCGAACCATTGTCACTTTTTGGGTCAACCATGTGAGCGCCTGCAGCGACAGACCAAGTACCAGCAGGTACAGCAAAGGCAGAAGTCATAGTGAGGGCAGTAGCAGCAGCTAAAACTAGGGATTGTAGTTTCATCATTTGATCCTTGAGAGAATTAGTAAGTATCAGCGTACGACTGGTGAGGGATGACACCAGTTCTGATATCCTATGTAACAGTGATAAGATAAAGTGTTTATCTTGTATTTATTATAATATAAAAACCCTACAAAGAGTAGTGAATTAAAATATTCTAGCAATATATTATGCGTTAGAGACAGGTTCTCGAAGGATTTATACGAGTATTAAATATAAAAATAGCAAAAACAAATAGATGATGAGGGTAGAGAAATAATGATGCTCAAGAGATTGAGATAAAGTGCTGTTAGAGATTTTGAGATAAGGAGGGAGGTATGACAGGCTATTGTAGTAATTCGCCGCTTCGTTGCAGCAAGGCGATGTCAATGAGGATCTTAAATGAGACGAGTAATAGCTGCCCTCAGTGCGGTCTAACCTTAGTCTCTGATAGTAGTAATAGCAGCTCGTTTATAGAGCAGCGCGCGCTACAACTAGGTTTAGTTATTATAATCATATTGCTGCTGGCGCTCATTTATAGCTATTATGCGCTATCGATATAGGCAAATTGTCTTTGTTAGTTCTGTGGATTCGTTATCCTATATCAGCTTCCATAAGCTTTGAGGATCTTATAAGCTCACTACTTTTAATTAGAATAGTCGCTATTTTTCATGAATTTGTTTTGTTAAATATCAGCTGAGCGTTTAGAGTGGTAAACTTTATAATTCGTAACCTCTCCTCTTTATTTAATTATCGCTCTTGTTAAAAGGATCAGCATGGCCTTTCATCCCATTCGGCAATTACGTCATTTCGTTTACAATGTGTTGCAAAATGATGAACATGACACGCTATTTAGCCGTAGTGTTGATTACTTTTTAATTTTCTTGATCATGGCCAATGTCACAGCAGTGATTGCTGAGTCTGTTGATCAATGGTATTACCCTTATCAGGAGTATTTTACTTTATTTGAAAACTTCTCAATCGTGGTGTTTTCGATAGAGTATTTATTACGTTTGTGGAGCGTCGCTGAGGCCAAACCCGATAATACGACTTGGCGTCAACGTTGGGAGTGGCTAAAAAGTCCTTCTGCTTTAATCGATTTGGTTGCGATTGCGCCGGCCTTCTTAAACTTCTTTGTGACTATCGATCTGCGCTTCTTAAGAATACTGCGCTTATTCCGTATTTTGAAGCTCACACGCTATTTTGCTTCAATGCGTATTTTGCTCGTCGTTATCAGTAAAGAAAAAGGCTCATTCCAAGCGGTCATCTTCATTTTAATCATTATGATAGTGACAGCATCCAGTGGTATCTATTTGGTTGAGAATCACGCGCAGCCAGAGGAGTTTGAGTCAATACCCAAAGCTATGTGGTGGGCGGTTGTGACTTTAACGACGGTCGGCTACGGGGATGTGACGCCGATTACCAACGCCGGTAAAATACTAGGCGCTATTATTACTATCTTAGGGGTAGGTTTGGCGGCGCTACCGGCAGGTATTTTGGCAACAGGTCTTGCTAACGAGCTGGCTCAGCGCCGTGATGAGCTAGAACAAGACTTTCGCGAGCAGCTGATTGAGAGTGATTTTGATCTGGTACAAAATCAGACGATGATCGACAAAATCCGCCGCGAGTTGGGACTTGATAGAGAGCAAGCGCAAGATATTGTGCTACAAGTGTTGCGTGAGCAGGAGCTTGAGCGCCGAGAAAAAGAAGTGTCTAAAGCAAAAAACTTCTGCCCACACTGCGGAGAGTCGTTACGCTAACGGCTACGTAGCGCGTTAAACACCATGACAGTTTTACATCTAATTATCTATATCTAAAGGCTAGATGTAGTCGGCTGAGCTATCGGTAGCGCGCGGGCTAGTTCGTGAGCAACTTGCTGCGCCAATTTTTCGATGTCTTCAGCGTTTAAAGGCAGCTGTTGTACCGTCAGATACCAATCGTCCACCTCACGGCGCAAGTTTGCGACCCAAAGTCCGTAGCAGTCGCGTGGCAGATGTTTAAGATCGACGGTAAAAGCTCGGTTGTATTCGTCGTCACTCAAATGCATCTCACCTGCTTCTACGCCTGCAAGCGGTTGTTCATTGTAGGAATGGGCAATCATAGCCACGTGGCGAATATGAGCGGGAATGTGATCTAAATATAGGCGGATTTGTTCTTGATCTAGTGGCGCATGATAAAGGGCTTGCTCACCGCGATCTTTGCCATTTAAGCTATCGCCTTGATGCCGTACTGACTCCGCTTTATCACGCAGCTGCTTGAACCAAACGATGTCATCTATGACACAATTATTATCATAGAGCACGCAGGCGATATCGACATCGATAGCTTTATCATTTTGTTTGAGCCGTTTTTTCAGTCCGGTTGCTTTTGGCGGAGTGAATTGATAGTTCATCGCAAAAAACAATCTATCCGTAGCGAAACCAAGAGCACTTAAGCTCTCTGATAAAGGCAATGATGGGGTAGAGGCTGACATAAATTTCCTTCAATAACGGCAGTTTAAGATTATAGTTTTAGCTGATTAGGTTTGTTCTAATAGGTTGAGCTTAATAGCTTATAGCGGATTATGAGTCTTTCCTAACACCACTTCATGCAGAAGATCAGGTTTGGCAGCCAGTAAGCCGTCACCAAAGCCGCGCAGCCACCAGACCAATTGCGAGGTCATATTGACGGTAGCGTTTACGCTCAAAGTATCGTCATCATTGATAGTGACGGTTTGATCTTCACTCAGCTGGCTTTCAGTCAAACTTTTACCCGCCCGTCTAGTGAAGGTCAACTCAACAGCGGTATTTTTGCCATGATCGGGCAACTGACTGAGCAAAGGATGAGTAAAGCCCATACCGCCAGCATCTAGATAGCTATCTAATAAAAAATCCTCAGGCGTTACAGCACTTGTCTCTAGGATCTCAACGCTCGCAAAACGATGCAGAGCAAAGGTACGAATAATGAGCTCAGGGTCATCCGTGCGCGTTGCCAGCAGGTAGATAATAACCCCGCGCTGAATAATGGCGATAGGGTTTAAAATGTATTCGCTAGCCTCATTTTTATTGCTACGCGTATAATGAGCTTTGATTTGTTGTTGATAAAATAGGGCATGATAGATGTTATCTTTACTCTCTATGTCAATAGGTGGCGCGATTAGCGGCTGAGTAGCCGGCTCAATACGCACCCGGTCGATCCAAGAGTGGGTGACTTTGCTATTTTTTAGCTGTCGCCGTGCTAAATCAAACCAAGGAAACAGCTCATCTAAGATAGCAGGTGGTAGCAGCTGGGTCAGATTGGCTTCGACCATATTGAAGGCGACCGCTTGCGATAGGTTCATATGCGGTAAGCTCTGTAATGGCGCATCATCGCACCAGCGCCAGCCTTGCGGATTGGCGTTGTTCTTCTCAATGGGAAAGCGCTTGGCCAAGGCGTTGAGATCACGCTGCACGGTACGCAAGCTAATATCAAATCCGGCTAACTTTAGCTGCTCATAAATATGAGTCGTACCGACCCAGCGATTGCGCTGAAGCTGTGATAATACTTGCCACTGACGCGCGGTGGTGGCGGCGCCATGACGGCTAGCTACCGAGTCAAGCGCTGCCTCTGATGCAAGATCGCTAGCTACATCGACAGATTCAGAATCGGTCAGTGATTGTTTCATATTCTTTATGATGTCGGTCGCCTGAGTATTTTGCGCAGTCATTGGCTGATAACCTATATAAAGTCAGTTTGGATATCTTAAGATTAAAGCTTTAGCCCAATATCGTCATGAGTATCGGTACGAGTAACAGCAAGAGTCTCAATATAGACTATAGGCTTAATCTGTCTTACTTGCTTGAATCAATACGCTTTAATTAAAGTGTTTTATCATCGCAGAAAACGTCACTAGCGTCTAGGGACGATTGCCAATCTTCATCTGCTTCAAACGGCTCGTCGCTTATTTAGTGGCTGTCATAGACATCGCTATCTTCATTATCGTTATGCTCTAAATCTTCTTCTGCTTGTCTAGCGTTGTTATTATCGCTATCACCTTTTTTGTTAAGTTCGTCACGGCGCTTGTTTGCCTTTTTTTGACGTTTGGCTTTGCGCTTTTTTTTGGCTTTTTTGTCGGCCTTTTTATCTTCGATCAGCTCATCTGCCGCTTGGCTCTCATCCCAGGATATAAGCCGCCTTAAGATTTTGCCAAATAAAGTATCTTTATGATAGCGACCTTTTTTATTGAGAGTGTCAATCGGTAGGCCGGTCATCAAAGTGAGCGCTTCATTGATAGTACGCACGCCATAAACGTAGAAGCTACCAGCTTCGACCGCTTTAATAATATCATCACGCAGCATCAACTGATTAATATTGGCCATAGGAATGACCACCCCTTGTTCTCCTGTTAGCGCTTGCTCGCGGCAAGCATCAAAGAAGCCGGCAATCTTGGCGTTGATGCCGCCAACGGCTTGCACTTCGCCCAACTGATTCATCGAACCGGTAATCGCAAAGGCTTGGTTAATAGGGACGTTGGCGAGCGCTGATAGTAGCGCACAAGCCTCGCTCACGGTGGCGCTATCGCCGTCGATATGAGCGTAGCTTTGCTCAAACGCTAGTGAGGCGCTAAAGTTCAGCGCATGATGCTGACTAAAAAGCGCACGTAGATAGCTGGTCATAATCAGCATACCTTTAGCATGTAAGCTGCCGCCTAGATCGACATCGCGCTCGATATCTAAGATATCTCCTGCGCCAATATTAGGCTGAATCACCGCCGTCAACCGTGCAGGCATACCAAACTCACTATCGGCGTAACTGACGACGGTTAGCGCGTTGACTTGCCCAACCGCTACTCCCTTCGTTTGAATCAGCTGCTGACCGTTTTTTAACTCATCCCAGTATAAGTCGCGCAGGTAGCCTGAGCGTTCATCCATGTCGCTAATGGCTTGCTTGACATGCTCAGCGCTGACGATTGTTTCATTAACGTTTCGCTGCGTAGAAGTTTCATGATCTAAGCGCGCATGACGATGGGATTCATGCAGCAGCTTGATCAAGCTATCACTGTGTAAGCTAAGCCGGTTTTGATCTTCTGCTTGTAAGCTCAAATGCTCCAGAAGTGCCGCTTGTGCGTGACTATCAAAAGGATAAAGATTGGCATGATCGATAATATCGGCCATCTTCGCGACTAGCGCGAGCTCATGCTCTTGACTGCGAATGACGTCGTCATGAAAGTCCGCGCGCACCTTAAATACGGCATCAAATTCCGGCTCTAGCTCTAATAGCTCATAATATAGATCCGCTTCACCCAGCAAGATAACTTTGACATCGAGATCGATAGGGGCAGGCGCTAAGGATAAGCTACCGGTTAAGGTTAGCATCTGCTCAAGGCTTGAAAGCTTGATTTTACGCGATTGTAGCGCGCGTTTGAGACCTTGCCAAGCATAAGGATGCTCAAGCAAGTGACTGGCCTCTAACAGTAGATAGCCGCCATTAGCTCGATGTAGCGCGCCGGCACGAATCATGCTGACATCGGTTGTCACCGTCCCTAACTGAGTGACTTGCTCCACATGACCGAGTAGGTTCAAATGAGTCGGCAAGTCTTCAAATATCACCGGCGCGCCACTATTAGGCTGATGATTGACCATAACGTTGACCGCATAACGACTCGGCGTGGTGGCCAGTAGTGCGGTAACAAACTCCTCATCATCACCATTTACGATGTGCGGAGCGTGAGCGACCATATCTGTTAACAGCGCTTGCAAATAGTCAAGCACGGATGTTTGGCTTGCAAATTGCTCACGTACCTTAGTAAATAAAGGCTGCAGCGCCCGCTGGGCGATATCACGGTGTAGAGTTTCAATCGTGTCGTTGGCTTCATCTTCTAATTGTTCTAAGGCGATGGTCAGCTGATTAAAGCGTTTTTGCATGTGGTTTTTGTGAGTGAAATGACCTTTGTTATTTTCGGCTTGCGTAGGCTTGCTGGGTTCATTTTCTTCTGCATCATCAGCGCGGCTTTCGGCAGCTGCTGATAATTGACTAGGGTGCACAAATACCGCTTTATTATCCGAGGCGCGAAAGCTCAAAGCTAAGTCATATTGTTTGCCTTCAGCATTTAAGGCCTCGTAAGCATGGCTTTCTTTTTCGTGAGCGGCATTTTTTATCGCTTCGATTTGGCTTTGATAGTCGTCGCTACGAAAGCGCTGACTGAGACGTTTTTTGGCCTGTAGCCATAAGCTATTGACTTGTTGTTGCAACTGCTTAGCTTGTCCTGCCGGCAGACGCAAAGACAAAGGCGTACGCGGATCGGCAAAATTATGGACATAGACCCAATCATTAGGCGTGGGATCTTTTGCAGCGATTTGCCGTAATAAGCGGCTGATAATGGTACGTTTGCCAAGCCCATTTTCGCCAGCAGCAAAGACATGGTAGCCACTAGCGTCAATATCTAGCGCAGTCTGCAAGGCTTTGAGGGCGCGCTGCTGACCGAAGCCGATATCTAAGGGGGGCGCACTGCGAGTATCTTTAGGCAAGGGGTTAGCCTGAGTGTAACGCTTCAACTGCTTGGTATCGATCAGGCAGCGCTGTTTGGTTTCAGCGAATACAGGATGGGGAGGTGTTGATGCTTTATCCTCATCATGATTTTTATGATTTGAGAGATGCGATGGTTTGCTAGCAGCAGTGGACGGTTTGATCATAAGGTATAGTAATCATCTAGATAAAAGAAATTTGGTGAATAAACGGTGTAAGGCGTAAAAATGATAAGTGGCGAAAGGAATCATGACTAACAGAACTAAATATAAGGTAGATAGTATAAGATGACCAAGATTGAAGCAATCTATAACTATTCAAGCGTTGAGGTGCATGATAAAATAATCGGTTCAAATAAATAATGGATAACGTGTTATATGTCAGCTTCTGCCACTTCCTCGTCCGCTAGCCCTACCATTGACCCTACTGGATTTGCAAAGCTTGGACCGCAGTTGCCGCTACTGGCAGGTATCTTGGCACAGTCAACTGAGCAGTTATCTTTAACGCTAACCCATACCCAGCAGCGCCAGTTATTATTATACTTAGACCAGCTTTTATTATGGAATAAAGCGTATAATCTGACCGCCATCACCGATCCTGTCGAAGCACTCACCAAACACGTTATCGATTGTTTGGCCATTATAACGCATTTACCAGCCGGGGATTTGTTGGATATCGGTACGGGCGCAGGCTTGCCAGCGGTGATTATTGCCATTTGTCAGCCTGAGCGTCACTGCACAGCGCTCGATAGCAATCAAAAAAAGATTCGTTTCATCAGGCAGATCAGTAGTGAACTTGACCTGAGTAACGTGCAGCCTATCGCCGCTCGTATTGAGGCGCATGAGGCACAATATCAGGTGGTAACCTCGCGGGCTTTTGCCAGCTTAACAGATTTTGTATCAGTGGCGCAGCCGCGGTTAGCGGAGCAAGGCTATCTATGTGCGATGAAAGGTAAAGCGCCTAGTGCCGATGAATTATCAGCTCTAAAGCCAACATGGCAGATAAAAACTATCAAATTAACCGTGCCTCGTTTGGATGACAGTCGACATTTAATTGAATTATCCAATAAAAGTGTCTAAGCTGTCGCCACTTTGTGTATGATAAAACAGCCGTTATCAAGATAAGGCAGCATAGTTTACTAATAACAGCTTGGCGATATTTGGTGAATATTACCTTACCGTCAAGACTATATTAAGATAAAAAGTTTGATATAAATATCAGTAATAGACCTAATAAATTGAGTGAGTGTATGGAAATCATAGCCATTGCGAATCAAAAAGGCGGCGTAGGTAAAACTACGACGGCTGTGAACTTGACCGCAAGCTTAGCCGATAAGCGTAAGCATGTTTTGCTGATTGACTTAGATCCGCAGGGTAATGCCACTACCGGTACCGGTCTGCATAAAAACGAGCTTGAGCTGACCATAGCAGATGTGCTGCTCGATGGCGTGTCGTTACAAGAGGCAATCGTTAAAAGCCCAGCAGGGTTTGATGTCATCGCGGCAAATCGTGAGCTGGCTGGTATGGATATTACCTTGATGGGTCAGACCAACAGCCATGAGCTGCTAAAATCAGCACTGAGCGACTTAGTCGCAGAGCAAGCGAATCAACAAAGCCAAGCTTATGACTATATTATTTTGGACTGTGCGCCAAGCCTAAATCTTTTGACGGTGAATGCGTTGGTGGCTACAGATGGGGTGATTATCCCGATGCAGTGCGAGTACTATGCGCTCGAAGGTTTAGCCGATTTATCACAAACGATTGAGCGCTTGACTGAGCTGAATCCTAAGCTGCATATTCGCGGCGTCGTGCGCACCTTATTTGATGCGCGTAATACTCTAGCCAATGACGTTTCTCAAGAGCTAGATTCGCACTTTGGCGATATCATGTACCGCACCCATATTCCAAGAAATATTCGTTTGGCAGAAGCGCCTGCGCACGGCATACCGGTATTGGCTTACGAGCGTTGGTCCAAAGGCGCTAGAGCTTATCAAAAGCTTGCTGACGAAGTCATCGAGCAAAGCAGTTAAGACTGCAAAGTCGTTAGAGATAAACAGTCGTTAGAAATAAAGATTTAAAACATTTAGTCTTGAGCAGTATTTTTGTAAATGATGGCATCGAAAAAGAGTGTATCGGTGTCTTCATTATTATCATTTGGTTTTTATTGTAGCGTTAGAGGATAAGGAATCATGGCGAAAAAACGAGGATTGGCTGCCAATCGAGGTTTAGATGCCTTATTAGGGTCAATAAAAAAAGAAAAACAAATCACCGCCTCAGCATTGCAAGATGACATGGCAGCGCGCGCCGTTAATGTTGAGAACGATGTCGCCAATGAGGACCCTGCAAGTGATAACACTGCTCGCAAAGATCAGAGTGCTACAACTCTTACAACTGATGATGTGACGGTCAATAAAGTGGCAGCGGCGACGAAATCTATAGCCGCCAATCAAGATAATGCCTTGCAGTCAACTAAACGATCGGCGCGTGCTACTCGTAACACTGCTAAAACGCGCAATCATAAATCTCGCGGTAATGAGCAGGATAACACAGCGTCCGAAGATCAAATCAGCTTAGTACAAATAGATGTCAAGCGCTTACAAGCGGGCAAATATCAACCGCGCCGCGATATGAGTGAGACGGCGCTAGCAGAATTGGCTTCTTCTATCGAGCAGCATGGCGTCATGCAGCCCATTGTGATAAGACCGCTACTCGCCAACGAAGATAAAAGTACAGATGAAGTCACCCATGAAATTATCGCTGGTGAACGCCGTTGGCGCGCCGCTAAAATGGCAGGTAAAGCCGTTATACCAGCGATAGAGCGCGCCTTGTCCGACGAGCTTGCTATAGCGCTGGCTTTAATCGAAAATATTCAACGCGAAGATTTGTCCGTTATCGAACAGGCAGCAGCACTTCAGCGCTTTCATACTGAATTTGGTATGAGTCATGCCATGATCGCTGAGGTAGTAGGGAAGGCGCGTACGACGGTATCTAATTTATTACGCCTCAATCAGCTCCACGATACGGTCAAAGACCATCTCTCAAATAGCGCGCTCGATATGGGTCATGCGCGCACGCTTTTGGCTTTGTCTTCCAAGCAGCAGCCGATCATCGCCCAAAAAATTATTGATGGGAATATGACGGTACGTGAGGCAGAAAAGCTGGTCAAGTCTATTTTGCAGCCTACCCAAAACACGAAGCCTAAAGACGCCTCGCAGACACACGATGTCGAGCGCCTGACCCAGCGTTTAACAGATGCGCTAGGGGCAGAGGTTAAGCTCAAACACAAAAAAGGCGGTCAAGGTAGCGTCGAGATATTCTTCCACAATCAAGATGAGCTGACCGCTCTAATCAAACATTTAAATGTGCAAAGCTAGTCTTTGTTCTAGCCTCTAATGCTGTCATTAATAGTTCCTAGAAGCTATCTGGCAAATAAAGCTCAGTAAAAATCTCAAAAAAAAGAGAAGCCTTATGTGGGAGTTGGTAAAAGCAGGCGGTTGGTTAATGATGCCCATCGTCGTCTGTTCAGTCGTGGCGCTTATAATCATTATAGAACGTAGTAGTACTTTACAGTTCAGTAAGGTAGTACCGATAAAACTGCGCGAGCAGCTGATCAATCGTTTACGCGAGAATGGTACTATCGGGCGCACTCAGCTGGTCAATGTCAAAGAAAAAACCCCGCTAGGCGACATATTGGCGACCGGCTTGCTCTATCGCCAGTATGGGCTTGACTCTATGACCATGCACATGCAAAACCGAGCGAGCGTGCAGATTCATCAATTAGAAAAAAACATCAATATGCTCGGCACTATAGGGGCTATAGCGCCGCTATTAGGCTTATTAGGTACCGTGCTAGGTATTATCTCTTCATTTTTGGCCATTACCGATGGCGCTATGCAAGATCCGACCTTGCTGGCCGCTGGCGTCTCACAAGCGCTGATTACTACTGCTGCCGGTATGATTGTCGCTATACCGGCGCTGGTTGCCTACCGCTACTTTCAGCGGCGTATCGTTGATATTAACGCCCATTTTGAGACTGAAGCGGGGCTGATGATCCAAGAGCTTTACGATTATAAACTGTTAAATGTCGCTCATGACTCAGCTTATGATTCAGCATTATTAGCAGCGAATAAAGCTGGAACAGAGCGTTCTAATCTCTCACATAGCGATGACCATCCTTTACACCAATCTTTTAGCTTAGAGTCTTAGTTAAAGATTAGCTCAAATACTGAAATATTCACACTACTTAGCACTATCAAAGAGATTGCTATGCGTTTTAGAAAGCCTACTGTCGAGCCGCTTGAGATTAATCTGACGCCAATGATTGATTGCTTGCTCTTTTTAATTATATTTTTATTACTTGCGACGTCGTTTAATCACTTCAGTCGTCTAAATATTATCTTGCCTGAAGCAGAAGGCGTTGAAGTAGTAGAGCAGCAAGAGAGTATTGAGGTGGCGGTACAAGAAGACGGCAGTTATCTAGTTAATGGCATAGCGCTTGCCAATAGCAATGCAGCGGAGTTGACCAGTCTGCTTCAGCAAGAGGCGGGAAGTAATCGTCAGCTGTTATTCGTGATTGCTGCTGATGCAAATGCTACTCATCAATCAGTAGTACAAGTGATGGATGTCGCTGGCAAACTGGGATTTTTGAATATTAACATCAGCACCGTCGTCCCTTTAGGTCAACCGCTACCGCAGTAGAACACTTAAGACTACAGAGATAAAGTAAGCGCTATCAATGAGTGATTAGAACACTTATCCTGAGTTTTTTATCTTTCATACCTTGGATCTGAAGTCTTTTGCAGACATAGCTATCCTCTCCCTCATGATGGTATACTTTGTCGCAGTTTTCAGCCGCTCTCGTAAGAGTAATTCATTTTGTTTTAACTTGGGGCTTTTATGAGCCAATCTCGCCTATCACATACCAATAATAAGGCTAAAGCTAAGCCTGAGCGAGTAGCACCGCCCAAACATAAAACCTTACTGCGGCTACTGCGTTATTTAAAGCCATATTGGTGGGCGCTATTACTGACTATCGTTGGTTTTGCCATTAATGCGGCTACCGAAATTTGGATCGCGAAGCTACTGCAGTACATCACCGATGCTATCAATCAAAACGATCAAGCCAAACAAAATTTATTTCCTTTACTGATCATTAGCTTATTCTTCGTGCGCGGCGTAGGGAGCTTCTTAGGGAACTATTATTCAGCGCTAGTGTCCAGAAACTTAGTTTATGAGCTGCGAGTACAAGTTTTTAATAAGCTTTTGCGGCTACCAAGCTCGTTTTATTTGGCCAATCCTGCCGGCACTATCTCTTCAAAGCTTATCTTTGATGTTGAGCAAGTCACTGCTGCCAGTACAGACTCTATGAAAACCTTATTACGCGATGGTCTGACGGTTGTGGCTTTGGTGGGTTTTTTACTTTATAGCAATTGGCGCTTGACTCTGATTTTGTTCTTAGTCTTACCGCCTATATTATGGCTGATACGCATCGCCTCTAAGCGCTATCTCAAACTCTCAAAAGGCATTCAGCAAACGATGGGCGATGTCAGCCACATCACCAATGAGGTTATTGGTGGTTATCAGGTGGTCAAGAACTATGGCGGTCAGGCCTATGAATCCAAGCGCTTTGATAAGACTTCGAAGAAAAACCTACGCCAAGGCATGAAAGTCGTTGTGACTAACAGTATTAACACCCCAGCGGTGCAGCTACTGATGGCAATGGCAATGTCTGTGGTGGTGTGGTTGGCGCTGCGTCCTCAAGTAATCAATAACATTTCGGCAGGGGAGTTTATCTCATATATTGCTGCAGCTGGGCTACTAAGTAAGCCGGTACGCTCATTGACAGACGTCAATCAAAAATTGCAAAAAGGTATCGCGGCTGGCGAGTCGATATTTGCCCTTATCGATGAGCCTGAAGAGCAAGATACTGGCACTTTAAACCCAAGGCTCTCAGGTGCTTTGCAATTAGATAAGGTGAGCTTGGTTTATCCTGACTCAACTGTGGCGCTACAAGACTTTAGCTTAGAGGTAAAAGCGGGTGAGACGGTGGCGCTAGTCGGACGCAGTGGCGCTGGTAAATCATCATTAGTCAATTTGCTGACGCGAACACTAGCGACATCCTCAGGTCAGATCACTATGGATGGCATGCCTATTGAAGATATTACTTTAGAGAGCCTACGCTCGCAGATCGCGATGGTCAATCAGCAAGTGGTACTGTTTAATACGAGTGTCTTTGAAAATATCGCTTATGGTAGTTTGGCGACCAAAAGCCAAGCTGAGGTTGAACGCGCTGCCAAAGATGCTTTTGCGCATGATTTTATTATGAAAATGCCGCAGGGCTATCAAAGCCAAATAGGCGCAGAAGGGCTGCAGCTCTCTGGCGGCCAACGCCAGCGCTTGTCGATTGCGCGAGCTCTGCTAAAAGACGCGCCTATTCTGATCTTAGATGAGGCGACTAGCGCCCTTGATAATGAGTCGGAATATTATATCCAGCAAGCGCTCGATAATGTCATGAAAGATCGCACGACCTTAGTTATCGCTCACCGCCTGACCACTATCGAGTCCGCTGATCGCATCGCGGTGATGGATGGTGGGCGTATCGTTGAGATTGGCACCCACGAATCGCTGCTACAAAAGCAAGGCTATTACGCGCAGATGTATGAGCGTGATTTTGAATAGTATGCCACAGCTATATTTCTTTGATTTAGAACAGATTTTTGGCAATAGGGTAGAGGATAATTGTCTCAACGAATATCTGACTGATATGACAAATAAAGAGTAGTGTTAGTGCTATGAAATTAGAGACTCTGATCACTGATGCGTGGCAGCGAAAGGCGCTTTGGCTTTGGTTATTGCTACCGATAAGCGGCTTGTATGGACTGCTAACCGCCGTGCGCCGCAAGGCCTATCAGTTAGGATGGGTGGCCAGCTACCGTGCCCCTGTGCCGGTTATGGTCATCGGTAATATTACCGTAGGCGGTAGTGGTAAAACGCCACTAATTATCAGCTTAGTGCACTATTTACAGCAGCGCGGTATCAAAGTAGGCGTCATCAGTCGCGGCTATGGCGGCGATAGTACGCAAATGCCAACGCTGGTGACTAAAGATAGCCTGCCAAGTGCTGTCGGCGACGAGCCTTGTTTGATCGTCAACACGACTGGCGTCGCTATGGCAGTCTGTCCGAATCGCGAGCAAGCGATAACGACTTTGCTTGAAGCTCATGAGGATATTCAACTGATCATCGCTGATGATGGTTTGCAGCATTATGCTTTGCAGCGCGATATTGAATGGATTGTGGTGGATGCTGCGCGCGGCTTTGGTAATCGCCAGTTATTGCCGGTAGGCTATCTTCGCGAGCCGCTATCACGGCTCAAAGACAGCACTGTCATCTATCACAAAAAACTTGATGATCCGGTCTTGAGCGGTAGCCTGCAAGCGGCGAATGAATTAACCATGCATTTGCAGCCTAGTCCATTAAAGCCGCTACTAGCGCACGAATTAGAAGAAAACGGTACTGACAGCGTCAGTCAGCTAGCCGCGCCGAAACCTGGCAGTAGCGTTCATGGCGTTAGCGGTATTGGTTATCCGCAGCGGTTTTTTGATACCCTAAGTACGCTTGGCTTTAAAGTTATCCAACACCCTTATCCTGATCATTATGATTTTAGCTTGACTGAGCTGTGGCAATATACCGAGCATCCTATTGTAGTCACTAGCAAAGATGCAGTGAAAATAAAAGCGCTATGGCTGCAAAAGCGACAACAACAATCCGCAAGTCGCGAGGAAGCCAAGTCTAATCATGACTGGAATGAGCTAGCTGCTAGGCTTTGGGTATTACCTGTGAGCGCAGAACTATCCGCTGCTTGCTATCAAACGCTAGAGCAACAACTCAAAGCGTTAGGTATCAATACTGCGCCGATAGATAACGCCACTCATAATCTCACTATTCACTAAAATATCAACTGATAGCGCTTGTTTTATCACTTATTATGGAAATCGCTATGGCATCTGCACCTTTTAAGACTCACATTGTCATCCCTGCGCGCTTTAAAAGTACGCGCTTGCCGGGTAAGCCGTTATTAGCGATCCATGGCAAGCCTATGATCCTATGGGTGGCAGAAAAAGCGCAAGTGGCAGATTTTGCAGATGATATGTGTATCGCTACTGACGATGAGCGCATCGCGAAGATTTGTATGGAAGCGGGCTTTGAGGTCGTCATGACGCGTAGTGATCACGCTTCAGGAACCGATCGTTTGGCAGAAGTGGCCACCATTAAAGGCTGGGACAAAGAGGATATTGTTATCAATATGCAAGGCGATGAACCGTTAGTGCCGCCTTTATTATTAGAACAAGTCAAAACGCTACTAGTCAATGATAGCGCTAGCGTAATGGCAACTTTATATGAGCCGATCGAAGATTTTGCCAGTTTTATGCGTCCTTCAGTGGTTAAAGTCGTGAATGCTACCGTGAATCAGCAACAGCGTGCGCTTTATTTCAGCCGTGCGCCTATACCTTGCGATCGTGATCTCGCTTTAGCTATGGCTCGCGATAATCAAGAAGCCTCATCAGATGCCGTATCATTAGATCTAGACTCTAAACCGCCAAAAGAGGCTTATCGTCATTTAGGTTTATATGCTTATAGAGTTAGCCTATTAGAGCAGTTCGTGACGTGGCCGCAGACACCGCTTGAGGTGCTTGAGAGCCTAGAGCAATTACGTATTTTAGAAAACGGTGGTTCTATTGCGATTGCCGCTGCCGCGCTGCAATTACCGGCAGGGGTGGATACGCAAGAAGACTTAGACCGACTCAATGCTATGAGCCTGAACGATTTTCAGCAATACCATAACACATAGGCTTATAAAAGCTGAATAGTTAAATAGCCTAAGCAAAATACAGAATAGCTTATCAATACTTATTTTGCAGATGACAGTTGAAGGTAATAAGGAATATGACCGATAGTATTTATTTTGCGCCGTTATTACCTTGGCAGCAGTCGCTCTGGAGCCAAATGACTGAGCGAGTATTAACGCCGCCGCATAATCTACCGCATGCATTGCTGGCGGCAGGTATGGCAGGTATGGGTAAGCGGGCGTTTGTCTGGCGCTTTGTCGCTTGGTTACTGTGCCATCAGCAGGCCAGTCATCGGCAAGGTGCCTGCGGTCATTGTGAGAGCTGTCAGTGGTTAAAATCAGGGACGCATCCAAGCCTACAAGTATTACCCCTAACGAGTATGCCGCTTGATGCCGAGCATGATAATGTTCAAGAAGGTTCTAAGTCTCATCATAAAAAGTCAAACAGCAGTAGCAAGCCAGCCAAATCGGCTAGTAAGACGCTCGTCACCATCAAGGTCGATGATATTCGTGCGCTACAACCTTTTATTCATCAAGGCGGGCAGGGGGTACGGATTTGTGTATTGGATTATGCCGAGCAAATGACTGTTGCCGCCGCTAATGCGCTGTTAAAGACATTGGAGGAGCCGCAAGCGCAAGTGCATCTATTTTTACTGAGTGATACACCGAGCAAATTACTTCCGACCATAAAGAGCCGAGTACAACAATTGCCTTTGCAGCACATTGAGCCCTCTATTGCGGCTGACTATGTGCAGCAGGCGCTTGGCAGTACTATTAACCGTGAAGCAGTCAGTCCAGATAAGATCCAGCAACTCTTACAGCTCGCCAATGGCGCGCCTTTAGCTGCGATAGCTTTGGCAAAGGCCGATTGGTACAGTAACCGAGCACTATGGCTGACGACTTGGCAGGCCTTGCGTAGTGGCAAGCGTAGCAGCTTAGCGGCAAGTGATTATTGGCAGCAGCAGCTCACTCTCAGCGATTTTATCAAATTAACCGAGCTTATGCTCCTAGATATTCGCCGGATAAATATGGGTTTAGCGAGTATTCAAAACGATACTGAGCTACCCAAAGCTTTAGCTCAGCGCAAGCCGACGGAGATGTCGATGCAGACTCTTGTCGATAGCTTGCAACAAATCAAAATTTCTCTACAACAAAATGTCCAAGAGAAGTTTGCCTATGATAAGCTCATGCAAGCATTAGTGATGTTATAACCCATTCACTTTGAAAAGATTGCGGTGAAACTAATAGCAACTGCTGTAGCCTTTGTAAGCAAATAGATAAACGTTATAAAACTCTATATTTAAAAGCCTAACCTTCAAGGAGCTGATTATGGCTATGCCAGGACGCGGTGGAATTCTTACTTGTCATATTGAAGATATCAACACTTTATATGCCAGTTATTTGTCTTTTGTCGATAACGGCGCATTATTTGTGCCCAGTAACCTTGAGCAGCGCTTAGGTAATGAGGTGTTTGTGGCTTTTACTCTGCCAAACTCAAAAGAGCGCTTACCGATGAATGGCAAAGTAGTCTGGATCAATCATAAAGCCAACGCCCACCGTCCAGCAGGGTTCGCAGTGCAAATCGGTAAAGATGTCACGGGTCAAAGAATTAAGAACGAAGTAGAGCGTTTGCTCGCTGGCAAGATAGACAGTCAGCAAAACACTTATACGATGTAGGTTTTTATACGACGTCATTTTTAAGATGTAGATCTTAAGATAGTCTAATACCGCTCAATACCGAGAGGGTACATACATGTCATCGGGGATAGGCTCGCGGTAATACTCGTCATCACGCTTACGATCCGGTAGGTCTACCTCATCACGCGGTACTTCGATATAAGGGATTTGCTCTAACAAATGAGCGATGCAATTGAGCCGCGCGCGCTTTTTATTATTACCTTCAACGACCCACCAAGGCGCTTCTGGAATATGGGTACGCTCGAACATCGTCTCTTTCGCTTTGGTATAATCTTCCCAGCGCCGACGCGACTGCAAGTCCATCGGTGAGAGCTTCCATTGTTTTAGCGGATCATGGATACGGCTCATAAACCGTGAGTGCTGCTCATCATCAGTAATCGAAAACCAATATTTAACGAGACGAATGCCTGAGCGCACTAGCATACGCTCAAACTCAGGCACCGATTGAAAAAACTCCTCGTATTGCGCATCGGTACAAAACCCCATAACCCGCTCCACACCAACGCGGTTATACCAACTGCGATCAAATAATACGATCTCACCCGCCGCCGGCAAATGCGCCACATAGCGCTGAAAGTACCACTGTGACTGCTCACGTTCGGTAGGCGCAGGCAGGGCTGCCACACGACAAACCCTTGGGTTTAATCGCTGAGTGATGCGCTTAATAGCGCCGCCTTTACCAGCAGAATCGCGTCCTTCAAAGACCACAACAATACGCTCACCACGATCTACCACCCAGTCTTGGAGCTTTATAAGCTCTCGTTGCAAGCGCACTAACTCTTGAAAATAGGTGCGCCGCTCCAAAACTTCATGCTCGCTCATCTCAATACCATCGAAACGAAAATCTCGCACATAGTCATCAACTTCGTTTTCGAGCTCCTCATCATAGGTATCGATTAAATCTAGATGCATTTTGCGCCGCAGCTCATCGTCGAACACCTCTTTATCCATACGCTCTACAAAGTTATCCTGCTCAGGCGGGCTCAGTTCGTGGCGCTCCTGAATGGTCAGTGAGTCAGGGTCTATTGCTGATGGTATTTTAGTCATATAAAGCTCATTAATATAAAAATGTCGTAGCAGAGTTAGGGATATCTTTACTTTACCATACCTTTCAAAAAATCTAGAGATAGGTTAGGCGTTATTAATAAAAAGTACCCTCAAGAAAAACATTGTAGCCATAAAAAACGCCCTCTGATTATCACCAGAAGGCGTTTGGATATTACGGCGTGATCATTAACGAATCATTGATTCATTAATCAACAGTAGAGTTTCAGACTACTTTTCTAAAATGCAAGTAACGCCTTGACCACCAGCGGCGCAGATAGAGATAAGCGCACGACCTGATCCTTTTTCATCGAGCAATTTGGCTGCTGTCGCTAAGATACGACCACCGGTTGCTGCAAAGGGGTGACCGGCTGCTAGTGATGAACCGTTAACGTTAAGCTTGCTACGATCGATAGAGCCTAATGGCTCATCAAGACCTAAACGCTCTTGACAGAAAGTCTCATCTTCCCAAGCCGCTAGCGTTGATAATACTTGCGAGGCAAAGGCTTCATGAATCTCATAGAAGTCAAAGTCTTGTAGAGTTAGCCCTGCACGCTCAAGCATACGTGGTACGGCATAAGCAGGAGCCATGAGTAGACCTTCTGTTTCGCCAGACTTACCGATGAAGTCCACCGCAGCGGTTTCTTGATGCACGATATAAGCTAATGGTTTTAGACCATGCTCTTTGGCCCACTCGTCGTTGGCTAATAGTACACATGAGGCACCATCAGTGAGCGGCGTTGAGTTCGCGGCTGTCATGGTTGGATTGGCGTTTTTCTTACCAAATACAGGCTTAAGCTTAGCTAATTTCTCTAAAGTGGTATCTGGACGCAGGTTATTATCACGTGTCAGACCTTTATAAGGCGTGATTAAGTCATCAAAGAAACCTTCGTCGTAAGCACGCGCTAAGTTTTTATGGCTATTGAATGCCAGCTCGTCTTGATTTTCGCGGCTGATGTTCCATTCAAGAGCGGTGATGGCTTGATGCTCGCCCATAGATAGGCCGGTGCGCGGCTCACCATTTTGTGGAGAGTCGATGATATCCTTTGGATTAAGACCCATTAATGCTTTTAGGCGTTGTTTGTTAGTCTTAGCGGCTCCTAGTTTGATCATGACCTTACGTAGGCCGTCACCCACTGCGATAGGCGCATCAGAAGTGGTATCAACGCCGCCGGTAATGGCTGAATCGATAAGACCTAAAGCGATTTTGTTCGCTGAAGCAAAAGTCGCCTGCAAGCCAGTACCACAAGCTTGAGCAATGTCATACGTCGGCGTGTGGGCGTTTAGAGCAGTGTTTAGCACTGATTCACGAGTCAAGTTGATATCGCGGCTTAGTTTCATGACTGCGCCGGCAACCACTTCACCCATGACTTCATCTTGCAAGTTATAACGCTCGATTAGACCATTTAAGGCCGCGGTGAGCATATCGATATTACTGGCGTCAGCATAAGAACCATTTGAGCGTGCAAATGGGATACGGTTACCACCTAAGATAGCGACGCGCTGCTGCTCTGAATTTGATGCGGTATTTTTCTTTTTAGGCGCGGTGCGTGGTTTTTTAGTGGCGGCAGCTTTTGGTTCATCTTTTTTGTCTTGCATAGCTTCTTTCTCATTAGCGTTATTTTTAGTCGTGGTGCTTTTTTTAGAGTTTTCGCTAGCAGTAGTGCGCTTACTAGCTGATTTTTTATCGGCAGTGTTCTTATCAGCACTATTTTTATCAGCGCTATCCGTTTCCGCTTTATCAGTGGTTTTAGACTCAGGAGCAGCGCCAAGAGTAGCAAGCTCTTCGTCTTTAGCTGCTTTTTTGTCACTAGCCATGTCTTCTTTGATTTTAGCTTTTTTATCCGCTTCGGCACTGTCAGCTTGATTGGTAACTGGATTGCCATCGGCATCAAGAATATCGGTATGCTGCTTTAGGTCAGCGATAGAATCATACTGCGCATCGTTGTCTACAGATGGAGTAGAGCTTGGGTTGCTGGTCGTCGCTTTTTTGGTGCTGTTATCGTCACCTTTAACGACTGTCGTGCCAACAATAGGGCTGTCTTTTTTGTTACTCATAAAGGTATCCTTAAAGTAGTAGTGAATGTTAGAGTGTTAAGTAATTATTAATCAATATATAAGATGATAACTGCTAATCATAATAATTTTAATGACCTTCTTGTAGGGCTTTAGCAAATATTTGCAGCTCAAAGAGACAGTATTGCAAACAGTGAGCTATAAATATTAGACTGAGCAGTATTGACTAGGCTAAATACTGAGTAGCTCATTCAATAATATATTGTTATCATTGATGGTGAAGATCATAACTTATAGTAAGTACCGAACAGATTTTAACATAAGCATGTTTTTTTTAAATGATTATAGAGTAACTGTGCTGTCTACGTTTGTGATTGAGGATGGCTATTGACTTTTATCTGGTTTACAGATGCCGTCGATAGTTAGTTACTATAGATCTCTTGCTAAGAGATCTTTTACTAAGATCATTTAAAAGCTGTTTAATCCTATCCTTAATAAACATCGGTAAGTTTTACCAATGTTAGTGTCAGCGATGACAAGTTGGCAGAAGCTTGTAATAAGCCTATTATGGATAAGGACCAATATGTAGTACTTACTAAACACTTATAATCATCGCCTAGATGAGTCTTTATAATAAGTAAATATTTTGTTCAGGTGCTATATATTAGCAACGCCTTATTAAGTGTTATGGGCTAGATGGCTGCAAAATGTAGCTGTTCGGTTTTTATCCGTAAGCGGCGATTTAGGGTTAATCGCTAATCTTATTCGTTTTATAGTATTTAATTTGATAACCCTCATTATTCTTCATTTTTATATACAGGAGTATTTTATGTCAGACCGTTATGGTGATTTTGTACAATCCTCAATTGGTAAAAAAGTAGCTAAAAACTTAGGGTTACCGCAGCCGGTAAGTCTAGATCGTTTTGAAAGCGGACAACGCTTGGTACGCGGTAGCGTCTTAGTCGGTCGCGCGAAAGGCGAGGACATGAGTGTCAGTAGCTCAGTTGCGCGTATTTTATCTGACTTACATTCTGAGGTTTATGTTAATAGCCGTGATGATGCCAAAGATGCGTTAATAGAAGCTGGTATCGAAGCCAAAGCAAATACGGGCAGCAAAGATAAGTTTAAAGTACTGCTATTTGATGCCAGTAATATCAGCAATGCTAATGAGCTCAAACAAGTATATGAGTTTTTTCATCAAGTCGCGCGCAGTGTTGAAAAGTCTGGCCGCGTGGTCATTATTGGTCGCCCACCTGAAGATATCGACGATGTCCAAACTGCGCTTGCCCAGCGCTCGCTTGAAGGTTTTGTCAAGTCCGTAGGTAAAGAGTTCAAACGCGGCATCACCGCACAGCTCATTTATGTGGCTAAAGGTAGCGAGAAAAATCTTGATTCAGCGCTGCGCTTCTTTACCTCAGCTCGCTCAGCCTACGTCTCAGGCCAAGTCGTCCGTGTTGGCGCGGGTAATACTATTGATATCGATTGGTCACAGCCGCTCGCGGGCAAAACGATGCTAGTCACTGGCGCCAGTCGCGGTATTGGTGAAGCTATTGCGCGAGTATTAGCTCGCGAAGGCGCGCATGTGATTTGTCTTGATGTTCCGCAGCAGCAAGCGGACTTGCAAAATGTCGCCAGCGAAATCAGTGGTTCAACCTTGACTGTAGATATCACCAGCGCAGATGCAGGTGAGCAAATCGCTGATGCAGCGCAAAAGCGTGGTGGTCTTGACGCTATTATCCATAATGCCGGCGTGACGCGCGATAAGACGCTCGCCAATATGGATGAGAAAAAATGGGACATGGTTATCGACATCAACCTAAATAGCGTGGCTGAGCTTAATAAATACTTGCTGGAGAAAGAAGTGCTAAAAGACGATGCGCGTATCGTTTGTGTTTCTTCAATCTCAGGTATCGCGGGTAACTTGGGTCAAACCAACTATGCCACCTCGAAAGCGGGTGTTATCGGTTTAGTTGATGCAACCGCCAGACAGTTAGCGGCTGAGGGCAAAGGCATGACGATCAATGCGGTTGCGCCAGGATTTATCGAAACGCAAATGACAGAAGCTATCCCATTTGCTATTCGTGAAGCAGGTCGCCGTATGAACTCTATGAGCCAAGGCGGACTTCCTGTCGATGTCGCAGAAACGATCGCTTGGCTTGCGTCTCCTGCTTCTAGTGGCCTAAACGGTAATACGGTACGCGTCTGTGGTCAAAGCATGCTAGGTGCTTAGTATGCTAATGTTAACTAAGCTATTGATTTTATTGCAATAAATAAAAATAGCTCACATATGCTTACGAAAAAAATACTAATAAATGTTAATAAAGCTGCCCAAGGGTAGCTTTTTTATGATAAAAACACAGGAATAGATAGCCATGAGGCTTAAACTGTTAGGCCAGTCGTTCCATTGTTCCATTAAAAGTTTGCCAAGCCCTACCTAGGATAGATTTATGTCAGATACCCATTATGATGCCCTGCCAAAAGCGCATACCACTTATGCCAATATCATTAAAAGCTTACTGCCCATTGGTGATAGTACGAAGGTCAGTAAAGATGCATTGCCATCAGCCACTTATACTGTAGACGAGTTACATATTGATCAAAGCAACTTAGATGATTATCGTAAGATTTGCGGTTTCAGTGATAACGGTAAAGTACCGATTACTTACTTTGCAGTACTGTCACAGACTCTGCAGATGAATATGATGGTCAAAGAGCCGTTCCCGTTTCCGATGCTAGGTTTAGTACACGTTGATAACTTAGTGACCCAGCACCGTCCTATCGGTGAGCGTGAGACCGTTACCTTATCAGTCAGTTTTGCCAATCTGCGCGATCATGCGCAAGGTCAGCAGTTTGATTTTGTGACGACGGTGAAATCGCAAGAAGACATCATCTGGGAAGGCACTTCTACTTATTTGGCTCGTGGTAAAAAGCCTAAAGGTAATAGTACTGAGAGAAGTAAACCACGTCCAGTAACCGTGAAGCCTATGGTTGATGACAAAGGCGTACATAAAGTGTTTGAAGTGCCAGAGGATATCGGTCGCCGTTATGCCTTTATTTCAGGTGATTTTAATTTGATTCATTTGCATCCCTTATCAGCCAAAGCTTTTGGCTTTCCAAAAGCTATCGCTCATGGTATGTGGTCAAAAGCAAAGTGCTTAGCGATGATGAATGATTTGCCAGATGCTTATAGCGCTGAGGTATCTTTTAAGTTGCCTATTTTCTTGCCGTCAGAAGTAGAGCTCATCGCTGAGCCAGTCGATAAGCTCGAAAGTAGCGATGATCATTGTAATTTTGGTCTATATAGTGCCAAAAACGATAAGCCACACTTAGCTGGCGTTGTAAAGTTAATAGAAGACTCGCAATAAATAATCGCGTTTTATTTATATTGAAGGAAATAACGCTGATAGATATTCGCTATCAGCGTTAAATCGCTTCGATTTCGAGATTAAATACGGCCAATATTTTATATTTTTTTCGGTAGCGATCGAATAGTCTTTCAGCTTCAATACCGCCAATCTTAATTATTCATTTATTACTTAATTTTTTTATCATTATGACCCAAAATACAACTCAACCGACAGAATCACAAGATACAGATACTCGCTACGACTCTGATAACGGAGTAGTACTCACCGAGACGCTGACACGTTATTTTCGTCCTGCTGAGCAAACTATCGTTTGCGGAGCACTTGATGAGCAAAAAGTAAGTGCTCTTGCGCAGGCAGGAGTGGAGCTAGTCGTCAACTTGCAAGCGGATGAAGAGCTAGCTTTCGATGAAGCCGAAGCGGTTCAGCAAGCAGGGATGGCTTACGAGCATCTGCCTATCGCTAGCGCTGCCGATCTTAAGCAGCTCAACATCTTAGCCTTTGATAATGTTTTGCGTCAACATCATGGCAAAAAAACCGTCATACACTGCGGCTCAGGCAGCCGAGTAGGCGCGGCTGTTGCTTTACGTGCAGGCTGGTTACGTGGCCGTAAAATGGATACTGCTATGGAGCGTGGTCATAGTCATGGACTAACCGAAAAGTTAGAGCAAGAGACTTATAACCGCTTGCTAGTGCCTCGCTAAGAGGATGACTTACTAGCGAGTCAAAAGACGCGACACAATAACAGGCGACTTGTATCACTATAGGTCGCCTGTTTGTTTATTAGACACTCAGGCTTGTGCTGGTATAGTAAGTTAAGAATCAAACAGTGACAAATGTAAACCTGATACCTGATATAAGTATAAATTCCACTTTTTTTAGCCATATTTTATGTAGGGAAATATTATGACCAAAAGCATCAACGGCGACTTGCAACTTCGCTTACAACAATGGCTCAATGATTTGCAGCTAGAGGACGCGCCCGCAGGCGGCTCGGTGGTGGTTTATCAGGCAGGCGAGTGCTTAGCTGCTGCAAGCGTAGGGCAGGCACAAAGCGATCGTGAGTGGCAAGCAGATACTTTGGCGCTTAACTTTTCTACCGGTAAAGGGGTGCTGGCGACGCTAGCCCATATTCTGGTCTCTAAGAAACTGCTAGCTTATGATAAGCCTATTGCCAGCTATTGGCCCAAGTTTGCTACTAATGGCAAAGCTGAAATTACCTTACGTGAGGTAATGTCGCACCAAGCTAGCTTGTTCGCTATTAGTGCTATCGAAGTAGACAATGCAACTTTATTAAACTGGCCCAAGATGCTTGAAAAGGTGGCGGCGATACCAACTAATGAGATCGATGCTGCTGAACGTTTTGTCAGTGCTTATAGTGCGCTTGTTTATGGCTGGGTATTAGGTGGCTTGATAGAAAAGGCGACTGACATGACGCTTGCTGCAGCGCTACGTCACTATCTAACTGAGCCCTTAGGTATCGCTGAGAGCTGTTATTTTGGCGTGCCTGTAAACAAAGTAGATAAGGTAGCCAAATTAGCGAAAGGCTTTGCCAATGCAGCGTCAGAAAATGAGTCATTAACAACGAGACGCCAAAAGCCAGTGTTAAAAGCGGAATCGGAGCAGACGTTAGCGATTTACAAGCAGCTACCGAGCTATGAGTGTTGGCAACAATTGGCTGACAAGCAAAAAGCCTCATCAACAGCAGATAAAAATCAGCATAACGCGCCCTTGACCGCTACAAAAATTAATCGTTTATACTTCGATCACAGCGCTATTAATGCAAGCAATTATCGAGCCGCGCTAGTGCCCGCCAGCAAGCAACCTATCGATTATTATCAGCCGCAAACGCTCCAAGCCGTTATCCCTGCTGCCAATGGCGTAGCTTCAGCGCAAGCCCTCGCCACTATCTACGGCATGCTCGCTAATGGTGGCGTATGGCAAGGTAAGACCTTGATAGATGCAGAGACGTTTGCACAGCTGTCTGAGCCACAAGCGGTGGGTATGGATGCGGTGATGCCCGCCGCAATGAATTGGCGCCTCGGCTATCATAAGCTTTTTAGCGTTTGCCAAAGTAACGACGATAGCGTTACTTCAAGCACCGATCAAGGTTTTGGGCACATGGGCTATAACGGTTCAGTGGCTTGGTGTGAGCCGACGCGCCAGTTATCTTTTGCTTTTATTCATAACTTTGATGTCACTATGCTTAATGATATTCGTCAGTTTGCGCTGACCGAAGCGGTAATTGAGATAATTGATGCGCAAGATTAAGACCCTAATAGTTATCGGCGCGGTTTGTCTGGCGTCATGTTTAATAGTGAAGGCGCGCTCAACCCATGAATGAAGATAGAGATCAGAATAACAATGATACAGACTATCCAAAGCTTAGTCGCATCAGCTTCGCTAAATAGATCTTTATTAAGCGCATAGGATAGATAGTATAACGTACCAATACCGCGAATGCCCAAGGCAGATATTGCATATTTTTCGGTATGATGCATGTTTAGCCCAGTGAGGCCTATCACGCCGCCAATGGGACGTATAAGGAACAAAAAAGCGAAGCTGACAATGTACACACGCCATGTCAGCTCAATGCCAGAGTGTAGCCATTGACCAATAAGCATACCGAAAGCCACTAAGACGACTGACATCAGCAGGCCTTCTGATTGCTCTGCAAAATCGTGCAGCTTTTGATGGTAAGAGTGTTTATGCTCTGAGCGGCGAAAAGCGAAGGCGGCGATAAATACCGCGATAAAACCATAACTATGCACGTATTCTGCTAAACCATAGGCTAGTAAAGTTAAAGCAATGACGGTATAGCCTTGCGATATATTGGTCTCATCAGAACTGTTGGAAAAGACAGCTTTCGCTAGCAGTTTACCAACCAAGACACCAACGACTACGCCAGCTAATATTTTCCACAATACCTCATAAGTAAACCACGACCACAACATCTCCCCAGTAAAGCGCTGGCCATCATTGTAGGCTTCAGCAATATTAATCGCTAAATAAACAAAGGGAAAAGCAAGACCGTCATTGAGACCGGCCTCTGAGGTCAGGGTAAAGCGTGGAATATCTTCACCTCCGCTATTGGGAGGGCCTACTTGAATACTGGAAGCTAAGACAGGATCAGTTGGAGCGAGTACCGCGCCCAATAATATCGCAGCGCCTATAGTCAGTCCAAAAGTGTAATAGCCGAGTACCGCCATAGCAAAAATACAAATCGGCATAGTGATAAACAATAAGCGCAGCGTAGGACGCCATAAATCCCAAGCCAGCTCAGTGTCTATTTTGATACCTGCGCCAACTAAAGATACTAATACCACAATCTCAGTCACTTTTTCGATGACGATACTATTGTCTAAAGGGTTTAAAAATGATAGCGTGAGCCAAAAATACCCGACTATCATCCCAAAAGCGACTTGCAGCATAGGCAACGAGATAGGAGCACGTTTGGAGATGATAGGAAAGAGTGTCCCTAGTAAAAATGCGACGCCGCCTATTAAGAGTATATAGTTATAGTTTTCGATCATAAGAGTTGCGTACGCCTATAAGTTAGTATTCACCAGCATCTAAATAGCCTGAATCGTTACTTATAATGCAGAAAAAGTCTTAGCATTTCCACAAAAAAACGTTATCACTTTAAATAATACGTTGGTTTTTGGTAGTGGCGGGTAGGGTTAATAGAGGTTACTAAAGATAAGTCAGCTGTTTTTAGATAGCAAAAAGCCAGCACGTCGGCTGGCTTTTTTTAAGGCTATCGAGAAGGGTTTATAAAGAAACTATTAGCGCTCTACTTGACTGACATCGCGTACCGCGCCAGTATCCGCACTAGTTGTCATTGCGGCATAGGCGCGCAGTGCAGGAGTCACATAACGATTACGGCTGACAGGTTTCCAAGCATCACTGCCACGGCTCTCCATTTCTTCACGGCGCGCTGCTAAATCTGCATCACTTACGTCCATATTGATGGTACGGTTAGGAATATCAATGTGAATCGTATCGCCCTCGACCACTAGACCAATAGCACCACCTTCAGCGGCTTCAGGGCTGGCATGTCCAATGGATAAGCCGGACGTACCACCCGAAAATCTGCCATCGGTGAGTAGGGCGCACTCTTTACCCAAGCCTTTAGACTTTAGGTACGTCGTTGGGTAGAGCATCTCTTGCATACCCGGGCCGCCTTTAGGGCCTTCATAACGAATGATGACCACATCGCCTGCGACGATTTTGTTATCGAGCACGGCGGTGACGGCATCATCTTGTGATTCAAAGATGCGCGCGCGTCCAGTGAAGACTAAGATACTCTCATCGACACCTGCGGTTTTGACCACGCAGCCACGTTCAGCGATATTACCGTACAGCACCGCAAGGCCACCATCTGCGGTATACGCATGCTTGGCACTACGGATACAGCCTGACTCACGATTGACATCGAGGTTTGACCACTCTTTTGATTGGGAGAAGGCTTGCGTAGTACGTACGCCACCTGGGGCGGCAAGATAGCGCGCTCGTGCCTCAGTGTTATCAGGGTTCATAATGTCCCACTTATCGATCGCCTCTTTCATGGTAGCGCTATGAATAGTCGGCAAATCAGTGGTGAGCAAGCCCGCCCGATCCAGCTCAGCTAACAGCGCAAATACGCCGCCCGCCCGATGCACATCTTCCATGTGGTACTTTTGCGAGGCTGGAGCAACCTTAGCCAAACAAGGCACATTGCGACTTAACTGGTCGATATCGTACATCTTAAAATCGACTTCGGCCTCATTAGCCGCAGCTAATAAGTGCAAAATAGTATTGGTCGAGCCACCCATAGCGACATCTAGGGTCATGGCATTTTTAAAGGCCGCTTTAGTAGCGATAGAGCGCGGTAGCACCGAGTCATCATCTTGCTCATAGCGGCGCTTGGCAAGAGAGACAATAGTACGACCAGCTTCTAAGAATAGCTCGCGGCGTAGCGAGTGCGTGGCAAGTAGCGAGCCATTGCCCGGTAATGCTAATCCTAAGGCTTCAGTCAAGCAGTTCATCGAGTTGGCGGTAAACATACCAGAACAAGAGCCGCAAGTCGGACACGCCGAGCTCTCAATGGCCAGCACTTCTTCATCGCTAATGCTGTCATCAGCGGCGTCCATCATCGCATCGACAAGATCGAGTTTGCGAATGGCATTGCCTTTGCTATCGACACCCTGCGAATCACTTTCGCCATCATTATTATGACTGTGACCGACCGTACTGGCCAGTACTTTACCAGCCTCCATCGGCCCGCCTGAAATAAACACTACTGGGATATTAAGACGCATAGCTGCCATCAACATACCCGGAGTAATTTTATCGCAGTTAGAGATACAAACTAAAGCATCGGCGCAGTGTGCGTTGACCATGTACTCAACTGAATCAGCGATTAAGTCACGACTGGGCAAGGAGTAGAGCATACCGCTGTGACCCATAGCAATACCATCATCGACAGCGATAGTATTGAACTCTTTAGCCACACCGCCTGCGCTTTCGATCTCACGCGCGACCAATTGCCCTAAGTCTTTTAGATGTACGTGACCGGGTACGAACTGAGTAAAAGAGTTGGCAATAGCAATGATAGGCTTACCAAAGTCGCCATCAGTCATCCCCGTTGCGCGCCATAACGCTCGTGCGCCTGCCATGTTGCGCCCACCAGTAGAGGTTTTTGAGCGATAATCCATATGATATTCCTTACGATTGAGCGAGATAATTTAAATTTTTACCTACAAATATAATAACGTCATAGTGTTTTGTGTAATTATTGTGCTTTTAATAAAATCTGATGACAAGTGAATAATACTAAGTCGCTACCTTACCATCAGCTATGAGTAAGTCAAAATAATCCGCTAATAGCTTTAGGATGTTGAATCGTTCAAGCGTAAATGATGAAGTCAATTAACGCTATGCAAGCCGCTCCAAAATAGCCGATTCAAACCAAGGTAGCTCGGCTTTATCTGATTCTAATTTAGCAATAACAGTCAAGGCATGAGTCGCTGGCAAGTATTGATAGTCAGTACTGGCCTCAAAGCTAAGCACTTGCTCATGACCTGTGGCGCTTTCATCGATACTAACCAATGCCTGCTTGGCGTTTTTATAGAGCACATCAATACGACCAAAAAACTGCCAGTCGTCGAAGGCAGTTATTAGCGCATCATTGGCATCCTTAGTATAGATCTGCTCCGTCGCTTTGCCCGTATTGGTCCAATGCAAACGTACTGCCAGTTGCAGCGCTTCACTAAATACCACTAACGAGCCTGTCACTTTGACATGCCAAGGGCTCGTGATGAGAGCGGTATCAATACCTATAAGGCTTGCCGCCGCGATAGCGCTCATGGGTGTATTAAACTGCGACAGTAAATGTGGCGTTAACGGATTCGCCTGTTTAATCACGTCGTCTAAACGATCGTAATGGTATAAAAAGGGCAGTGGTAAGTCTTGCGTTACCGTTTTTTTGTTAACTTTGCAGTTATGGATACGCCAAGCAATAGCGCTATCAGTTAACGCTTCGGCTAAGATAATCGCGCTCGGGTCTATATTTTTATGATTATCAGCTGCTATAGATCCATTATCATCGGAAACTGCATGACTAGTAAGACCATCGTCTTCTCGCTCGATATGAGTGTCGATAGTATTGACGAATTGAGTCGGCGAAGCAGTCGTTGAGGCAGTCAAATTCATAAGCTCAAAGTGATAAGAATAGGCTACTAATATAACATTTTTTATAACCTGTCTCGTCATCAATTTAGGGTTTTTCGGATGAGACACGACTTGAACTAAGGTAAATATTCGTCCACTATAATGTAGAGTCAGTTTCTAACAAATAAAGGATTAAAATAATGAGCCAGAATACCTACGACGACAATAACATCTTTGCCAAAATGCTAAATGGTGATATTCCTTATCATAAGGTTTATGAAGATGATAAAACGTTAGCTTTTATGGATATCATGCCGCAAGCTAAAGGTCACGTCCTCGTTATCCCTAAGCAAAAAGCGGTAGATTTAGCCGGTCTTGAGCCAGAATATGCGGCAGCGGTACTCATGACGGCCAAAAAAGTGATGGCAGCCCAGCGGCAAGTATTTGCGCGCGAAGGTGTTATTCAAATGCAGCTAAACGGTAGTGAAGCTGGGCAAACGGTGTTTCATTATCATATTCATCTGATTCCAAGCAGCATTCATGAGCTGGGTCGTCACGCTGCAGTTCAGGCGGATAATGTAGAGTTAGCCGATATTGCACAGCAGCTTGCTAAAAAAATAATTGAATAAAGTATTTTGAAGGTGTACGCACTGTTCAACAGCAAGGAAGGCTACTAACAAGTAGCCTTCCTTAATTTTAAGTAACTATCTAGTAACAAACGTTAATATATTGTTATACAACAGGACATTTTCTGGGGTTTCTCCAGCGACTATGGTAATTATTATCGCTTACAACTTCTATTGTTTATGACATGCGCTTGAAGCAGCCTTACAACAGGTCTAAAACAAGAGGGGGTTGTTATTCATGTTTAGCGGCGGTAACTGCTCAATGCTTAGTGATCAATGCTCAATGACCAAAGGCTAGCTAGTAATAAAACTCCGTTGGCATAACGAGCTTTTATAATAATAAGAGACCACCTTTATGGAAAATAGATCCTCTCGTTCTACTATTTTGCTGCCGGTATTTGTGCCAGCAGCTATCATCATGATTTTACTCGTTATTGGTACATCTGTTAATCCAGAAGCTGCTGGTGCGGTGTTTAGTGATGTGCTCGGTTTTATTACCGATACTTTCGGCTGGTTTTATATGCTAGCAGTCGCTATATTTTTGATTTTTATCATTATGCTAGCGTTTTCATCTTATGGCAGTATCAAGCTTGGCCCCGATCATGGTGAGGCGGAATATAAATTTCTTGAATGGTTTGCGATGCTGTTTTCAGCAGGTTACGGTATTGCGCTGCTATTTTATGGGGTAGCCGAGCCAGTCATACATTTTGCTAGTCCACCGTCATCTACGCCTGAGACCATTGCCGCAGCAAAAGAGGCGATGCAAATTGCGTATTTCCATTGGGGTTTTCATATTTGGGCCATTTACGGAGTGGTTGGCTTATCGCTTGCGTATTTTGCCTTTCGACATGGTTTACCTTTATCTGTGCGCTCCACTTTGTATCCGCTCATCGGCGATAAAATCCATGGACCTATTGGTCATACCGTTGATGTCTTTGCGATTTTGGGCACGATGTTCGGTATTGCCACAAGTTTAGGGCTCTCTGTCGCACAAATTAATGCCGGTCTTAATTATCTGTTGCCAGACGTCATTCCCGTCAATACTACGGTACAAGTGATCACGATTGCCGCGATAACAGGTTTGGCGCTGATATCAGTGTTGGCAGGTATGGACAAAGGGGTCAAGCGCTTATCTATCCTAAATATGGTGTTAGCAACCTCGCTCATGATTTTTGTATTCGTTGTGGGTCCCACAATATTTATTCTCAACGCTTTTATGGAAAATACGGGCAGTTATTTGGGTAATATCGTCGAGCGTAGCTTTAGTTTACAGGCCTATAAGTCTAGTGATTGGATTGGTAGTTGGACATTATTTATTTTTGCATGGACGATCGCTTGGGCGCCGTTCGTTGGGTTGTTTATTGCCAAAATCAGCCGTGGTCGGACGATTCGTGAGTTCATTGCGGGAGTCATGCTAGTACCGACGATCTTCACCTTTTTTTGGTTTTCAGTATTTGGTGATACCGCGCTACATATGATCATGGTTCAAGGCTATGACTCACTGATTACTGAGGTACAGAACAACCAAGCTATCGCGTTATTTAAACTACTTGAGAATTTACCTTTTACACAGATCATATCCTCTATTACGGTATTGTTGATTATTACCTTTTTTGTGACCTCTTCAGATTCAGGCTCGCTGGTTATTGACTCGCTAGCCGCGGGTGGTCGTAGCGATACACCGTGGTGGCAGCGCTCATTTTGGGTAGTGACAGAGGGTGCGGTTGCAGCGGTTTTACTCATCGCAGGTGGTCTGACAGCATTGCAGACGGCGGCTATCGTTAGCGCGTTACCTTTTGCCATTATTATCTTAATTTCTATCTTTGGCATGTGGCGCGCGCTGCTTATTGAAGGTCATCGCAATCAAAGCCTTGCCAATGACAACCATCTTCCGCCGCATTTGCTCAAACTTGAGTCATGGCGTGATCGTATTGACTATATCACCGAGCAGCCCAGCCGTGATGAGGTGCTAGACTATATTAAGGGTACGGTCATGTCGTCGATGACTAAGGTGGCTGAGAAGTTTAAAGAGACAGGTTGGGTTCCTGAGGTCAATTACGATGAAACTAACAATCGCGCGGTACTAGAGCTACAGCGCGGCGATGATGTTGAGTTTTGGTACGAAGTGCGTTTGTCGCATCACGATACACCTGACTATTATCCAGATGAATCAAAAAATGGACTATCGCAAGAGCATTATCATCGTGCGCAAGTGTACCTGCGCCGCGGTGCCCAAACTTATGACTTATATGGCTATCAGTCAGAGTCGGTGATCAATGACATTATTGATCAATTCGAGAAGTACTTAAAGTTCTTGCACGAATCACCTAATAGTTTACCGTGGCGCATGCAGGAACATGATGACAATATTACTTTAGAGCAAGGCGGTGTGTTTGATAAGTAGCTATTAGTTATTAAATGGCTTTTATAAGCTTTAATTTATCTAATAACGGCTAGGTTGATACCTTGCAATCTAGCTATAAACCCTTAGAATAACGGCTTGTTTTTATTCGAGTATATTCGTAAAAACAAGCCATTTTTTATGTCTGTTTTGAACATTGTGCCTTTAGAGTCTTGTAATATGCCCGTACCCGTCGCTCATGATCATCCCTTGCTCCAGCCACTGACTATTGGCGGCCTGAGCATTGAAAACCGTCTAATGGTCGCGCCAATGGCTGGGGTGACGGACAATCCTTTTCGTAAACTATGTAAGTCTTTTGGCGCCGGTCACGCGGTCAGTGAGATGATTATTGCGGATACTGCGCTCTATGCGCGTAAAAAATCACTATACCGCGCCAACTTCGATGGGGAGATCGCGCCTATCTCCGCGCAAATAGCGGGCGCGGAACCCGATAAGCTCGCCGAAGCGGCGCGTTATCAGATCGATAACGGTGCGCAGATTATCGATATCAATATGGGCTGTCCTGCCAAAAAGGTCTGCCGTAAGCTGGCAGGCTCAGCGCTATTGCAGGATGAGGATTTAGTCGCAAGATTGCTCGACGCGGCGGTAAATGCTGTTGATGCCCCTGTGACCTTAAAAACACGTTTAGGCTTTGAAAATGGTCGCGAGAACATCCTACGAGTAGCCAAGCGCGCAGAGCAGGCGGGTATCGCTGCTATCGCTATTCATGGGCGTACGCGTGAGGATATGTACACAGGTCATGCTAGATATGAGTTGATACGCGCGGTCAAAGACAGTGTGAGCATTCCGGTGATTGCCAATGGTGATATTGATAGTGCACAAAAAGCTCAACAGGTTTATGAGTTAACCGGTTGTGATGCGGTAATGATAGGCCGCGCCGCACAAGGCCAGCCGTGGCTGTTTCGCGATATTGAGCACTACTTGCGTACCGGTGAACAATTAGCTGCGCCTACTATCCGCGAGATCAAAGATATAGTGTTAGCACACTTGCAAGAGCTGTATGACTTTTATGGTGAGTATTCAGGATGCCGTATCGCACGTAAACATATCGCTTGGTACACCACAGGTATTCCTAGTTCTAACGCCTTTCGTCAAGCGATGTATGGCGAGGAGAGTACGGCAGGGCAGTTTCGAGTAGTGGAGGAGTTCTTACAAGCGCACGAATGATAGTAAGCCTTTATTTTTCTGCTCAAACGGTATGCAGCGTCAAAGCTGAGATGAAGTCACTAGACAAAACACTCGCTAAGCACCTTTTACGCTTAAGAGTGTCTCTATGACCATTGTATATATTCTCCAAATCAAGTAAAGTCAAAGATGCAGGTCTTACTATGTAGTCTTTATAGGAGTAGGGGCTATATTTTGCTCGAGGTTACGCTGTACACACAGGCAGTAGTGTCGGGCAGTCACATATACAATAATTAAATAACAAGGATGTTTTATGGCAAACCCTTCAAAGAAAAAAATTAGCAAAGTCGTCAAAGGTAAAAATATCATCATCACCGGTGCTTCAAGTGGTATCGGCGAGCGTACGGCTTTTTTACTTAGTGAGTGCGGTGCACACGTTATCTTACTTGCCCGTACTGAAGAGAAGCTAAAGGTCGTCAAAGAAAATATCGAAGTATTAGGCGGCAAGGCCAGCTATTATCCTTGTGACTTGACCGACATGGACGATATCGAAAAGACCAGTCAGCTCATCCAAGAAGACTTCGACAGTATCGACGTACTCGTCAATAATGCAGGCCGCTCCATCCGCCGCTCCGTTCATGAGTCAGTCAATCGCTTTCATGATTTTGAGCGCACCATGGATATTAACTATTTTGGCGCAGTTAAGATTATCTTGGCTTTCTTACCCGGCATGATAGAGCAAAAAACCGGTCAAATCGTCAATATATCCTCGATTGGTGTACTAGCCAATAGTCCACGTTTTGGCGCTTATGTCGCCTCAAAATCTGCTCTAGATGCTTTTAGTCGCTGCTTAGCTGCTGAGGTCAAAGGCGATAACATTACCATTACCAATATCTTTATGCCGCTGGTGCGCACGCCGATGATTGCACCGACCAAACTATATCGCTACATGCCAGCACTGATGCCTAATGAGGCGGCTATGATGGTAGCCAAAGCTATCGTGAAAAAACCCAATAGTATCGCCAGCGGCATGGGTAAGTTTGCCTCTGCAACTTATTCGCTAGCGCCAGCCATCAACGTTGGCATTCAGTCTATCGGCTATCGTATCTTCCCAAGCTCATCGGCTGCGCAAACGACAGATACTAAGCCTACTTTAGCGCAGCGCGCCTTTGCTAGAATCCTGCCAGGCGAGCATCATTAAAATAGCATTTTAGTTTGTCGTCAGTTTTGTTAAGGGAACAACAAGTGGTTCCCTAGTGAGAACTTGAACCTTTGTCTAGGAGCTAATGATATCAATATCTCTACTCATTGAAACAGCTTCAGTGTACCTCATGGTGTACCTATCATACATACTCTATTCGTAATCGGTACGCTATACAGTCATCGAACTGACCTGTGCTGTCAAATCTATAGATATTAGGGCGTGTTGAACATTCGACCATGGCACTGACAGAGACTATTTTTTAGGCGATTTGCAGATAAAAATGGTAAGTTTAGTCGTTCTAAGCGTCTATTTTTATCAATAAAGCGGCAAAAAATAGTCCTGTCCCTATTGTTGTAGTAAGGGCTGATGCTAAAATCGCCCTAGTCGTTGCGACTGTTTAAATAAAATCAGCTAGCCAATGCAATAAGCATTATCTGCAATTTTAACGACGACTAGAACTATTTTAGCTATCAGCAGTGCGCATTTGTGAATGTTCAACACGCTCTAACTTGGGAGGTTCTAGTTATATAGCTCAACAATAATAATCAAACTAAAAATTATGCGTTTATTAAAATCAGCTCTACGGTTTTTTAGCAAGCTTACTGGTTTTCATTTACTTCACTCGATTAGATAAAATAACGCCAATTGAGCTTAACATTATGCCGCATACCACTACTATTGTTAAAGGCTCATGAAGTATTAACGCTGCAAGTAAGGCGGTCAGTCCAGGAGACAAGGAACCAAGTAGCAAGGTGCGAATAGAGCCCAGCTTGTTGACTGCATAAGAAAACCCAATGGTTGAGACCACCCCAACACCAACGCCTTGTACCAAAATAAAAGGTAGCGCGTCGTCAAAAGAAACGACTCCTAGGTTTGTCTTTAGAATGCCAACAAGAACCATCACTAATACTATAAAAAATGATGTGTAAGAAAGTACGATAGCCACCGCTATTGGACTTAACTTTGTATTTTTAAGACCCAAGGTATAACCTGCCCAGACCAAGCTTGCAAGCAATAAGAAGGCCACGCCATGTAGCAAACTTTCAGGCGAAGACCCTGCATTCCCTATAATCATAGCGGTTACACCAAACAGAATCAGAATGAATGCCAAAAACTTTTTTAACGATATCTTTTGACGATAAAAAATAAAAGATAAGAGGGCGGCAAAGAATACTGGCGTCCCTGTCAAAATAGTACCAACGTAAGCAGCAGGAGCAGTTCTTGCGCCAAAGGAAGCTAGTAAAAGAAAGGGCACGCCGCCACATAATATAAATAAGACATCAAACCATTTGATATTTTTGATCTCCCTCAAACTGGAGTATGCCCAAGGTGTCAATAAAAGTAATGGCACGCTAAATCGAATGAGCATGACATCAGCAATACTTAGCGATGACCCACCAATAGCTCGGACAGTCAATGCAAAACCTGACCAAATAAGTAGCACGACAATCATAGCCACATAGCCTTTCGCTAGCGGAGACATTGCAAATGAGGTGTTTTTGCGCGGAGATGATTGAAAGATTGTATTCATGTCGATATCTTAAGCTTATATACAAAGCCTAATTATCAATCAAATATCGCGCTTTTATCTTTATTTTTTTATTGCAAATCTATACTTATTTAGTGGATAATGCCAATTAATGTAGAATTATTGTCTTAAAAAACCAGAAAGGCAATACATGGATAAAATCGACCGTCATATTTTGGAAGTGCTTCAGAAAGAAGGACGCTTATCGACAGCTGAATTAGCTGAGCGCATTGGTCTGTCACCCTCACCTTGTGCTAGGCGCCTGAAACGTTTAGAAGATGAATCCTATATAGAGGGTTACCAAGCGAACGTCAGTAGAGTGAAAGCTGGTATTAAGATGAGCTTTTTTGTGGAAGTTAGTCTCAATAATCATCAAGAAGCGTCAATTATCGCTTTTGAAAATGCGTTATCTGAGATGGACGAAGTCATCAACGGCCATGTGCTCTCGGGCCCTTATGATTACTTATTGGAAGTAGTCAGCGCAGACCTCAACGGTTATGAAGAGTTTACGCGTAAGTTGCATAAGCTGACTAGCGTTAAAGACATACATACCCACTTATCAGTGAGAAAAGTGGTTAATAAAACAACGTTGCCCATTTTCACATGATATCTTTTGATGCCTATTTATATCACTTTTCCCGATCATAAGAATCAAATCCAATTGACAGAGTTTACCAAGTTGAGCACTAGTAAAAATGAAAAGCCTTATGTAAAAGGCGTCCTGTCAAACAATGAACATTATGCAGCATGGCTTGACTATACTAATATCACTGCGTTGAACATTTCAAATGATAAAAACATTTTTAAGTTTGTTGCGCCTTATACTCTAACGAATACCAATCCTGATACGGATAAAAAATCCAGTCTAGATAGCCCTAATCTACCTAGTTAGGCACTATTGTTATCGGCTTGGGGTCATAAACCAGAAAGTTTTTATAGCGTATACCCCAACTGAACCAGTCATTTCACCCTGTAAACCTATTTAAAGACCACTATTAAACAACCACCTATAACAGACTCACGAAACTGTCATCTAGCCAAAAATACGCCACAATATCCAAAATAACCCTAACATCACGACAGCGATAATTAATAGGCGTTTAGCCCAATAGGGCAGTAGGGGTTTTTTATAGCCGATATAATCGAGCTTACTATCGACACCGCGCTGCAAGCTCTTAAAGCCTGCTTCAGGAGGCGTAGATTTCACCCGTTGTTTTTGTAGAGGCGCAGTATCTTCATTAGCGACCTCTCTATCTGAGCTAATAGCACTATTTGGAATGCCTTGCTTACTGGCGATAGAAGTGAGTTGTTGGTGTTGTTTGGTTTTGAGGGCGGCTTCATATTCATCGATACGCGCTTTAGCGGCGTCCATACTGATACCCTCGTCAGCGGCTAACGTCTTGATGGCCATGACAAGATTACCTTTTTCGATCATTATGACGACCGACTTTGGCAGTTTTTTACGGATGGCTTGAGAGCTGGCGTCTGGATTAAACATAAGGAGCCTTTTTTGATAGTAATATTTGGTCAGATAGGGTTTATTATAGCAACTCTAAAAGCGCTAAGGGACAAGCAAATCGTTACCCAAATCTTCAAAAAAAATGCTGCAACCCATTCGGATTGCAGCAAATAAAAGCTCGCTCTTTTTAAGCAACATAATGACTGTTAAATGAAGAGCGGCGTCATAAAACGCAAGTATTCACTTATAGATCTTTCCAGCGCTGGATAGACTCTTTGATTACCTCTTTGGCTTCCGCAACATCGCCCCAAGACTCAACGACCGTAGTACCGGCTTTTTTGAGGTCTTTATAGTGACTAAAGTGGAAGTTTAGCTGGTTGATCAGCTGCTTAGGTAAGTCCTCTAAGCTGTTATAAGCGTTGCCCGTATCACGATCATCGGCAGGCACGACAACGATCTTGTCATCGACTTCGCCATCATCAACGAACTTCATAACGCCGATAACTTTAGCTTTCAAAAAGATACCTGTTGGCAGTGGCTGCTCAGTGATGATTAGCGCATCAAGCTCATCGCCATCTTCGTCAAGGGTTTGCGGGATAAAGCCATAGTTACAAGGCTTAGCAAAGATTTGCGGATCAATACGATCAAGCTCGAATACAGCAAGCTCACGGTTCCATTCGATTTTGTGGCTGCTACCAGTAGGTATCTCAACGACTACATTGATAACGCCGCCATCAACATCACCGGCGTCCAAAATCTGATTAAAATCTGCCATAAAGGGTCTCCAACTGTTGCTATTATTGAATATTAAAAAAGAATATCTGTGTTTATACCGCGCCATTAAACCACAAATCTCGCAGTGCTTAATGGCTGCCGAGTGCGAGTATAACAAGTTTGTATTTATTTTTCTTGTTTGCCTTAAGTCTATACTGGCACGATATTATGCAGTCTAAGACTTTGGCGGTACAGGACGCAGAGCAATATCGCCGGCGTGGCGCTGTGCAATATTATCAATAAGCATCTGGCTGACTCGCTTGTAACTGAGCGCCGTTTCGTTATTATTCATTTTGTGATTATCCACGTCGTTATTATCAATAGAGACAAAATCTGCCAAGCGCAGCATTTGCATGCCCGCGTAACCGCAAGGGTTAATGGCGTTAAAAGCTGATAAGTCGCAGTTGATATTGAGCGCTAAACCATGATAGCTAAAACCGTGCTTTATTTTGAATCCTAATGAGGCGATTTTACCGAGCATAATATTATCAGTTGTCTGAGCTTCAGTATTAGCTTCATCGGTAACTGTCCCTGAGTAGATGTAGACGCCTGGGGCATCACGCCGGGCTTTGGCTTTAAAGTCTGATGCTGCGCTTTCACTGGAGCAGTGACTCTTGAGGCAATCATTGATCACATCTTCTAAGGCTTGCTCTGCGTGAGAAACTAAATTGCGTACGCTCCAGCCTAAGCTGTCTAAGTCGAACAGCCAATAGATCACTAACTGGCCATGTCCATGCCAAGTCACTTGTCCGCCGCGATCGGTTTGAATGATAGGGGTATCTGTTTGCTGCAATATGTGCTCGGGTTTGCTGGCTTGACCTAAAGTATAGACATCGTTGTGATCGACAATCCATAGCTCATCGGGGGTCCGCAAGCCTTGCTGCTGTTTTAGCGCAATACGTTCTAATATGCGCTCTCGCATAGCATCGTTGGTCGGATTATAGTCAGCAGCGTGTAGGGTTTTGCTAACGAGCATATCAGTAATTTTGAGCATCGATTTCGCCATTTTTATCTCTATTTTCACAATCAGGACGCGCCTTAATCAGCAGCCTGCCGTTATTGAAATAATTAGGGTATTTAGTGTAGCAGTTTTTATGAAAGCCGTATGAAAAGTCGCTTAAAAAGTTGCTTAAGGCATCAACTGTGCTTAAAAGAGTAAACAGATGCGAACCTATAAGTTTGTTAATCGTGCTTTTCATTCGCTAATCAATACGCTACATTAGATAGCAACCCGCTAGTGCGTCTTGACGCTAGCTTTTATGACAAGGACGACAAATGACAGATACACAGCAAAATAACTATCAAGCCGATGATCACATTGTTGAGCAAACTCGTCATCATATGGCAAACGAGACGAATAAGTCGCTAAGCATTGCGACGACTATTGATGAGATGCAAGCGCAGTTTTCGCGCTTATATAAGCTGAGCCGTGATCAGCCTATCAATGATTGGACAACTCGCGTTGAGCAATTAGATAACTTGGAGCTCATGTTAAGTGATAAGCAACATAGCTTAGCGCAAGCGATCAGTGCCGATTTTGGCTATCGTAGTGAGTCTGAGACGCAATTTGCAGAGCTATTCCCAAGCTTTACCGGTATCAGTCACGCTAGAAAATACGGCAAAAAATGGATGAAACCGCGCCGTGCTTCCATCTCAGCACTTTATATGCCCGCTCATAATGAGATTCAGCCGCAGCCGCTAGGCGTGGTTGGTATTATGGTGCCTTGGAATTACCCATTATTTTTGGCGGTAGGGCCGATAATAGATGCGCTCACGGCAGGTAATCGCGTCATGGTAAAAATGAGTGAAGCGGCGCCGAAATTTGCGCAAGCGTTTGCAGAGGCCGTGGCGCGCTATTTTTCGCAAGATATGGTCTGTGTAGTGTTAGGGGAGGTTGATATTGCTCAAGAGTTCAGCAAGCTGCCCTTTGACCATTTGCTCTACACTGGCTCAACCGCTGTCGGCAAAAAAGTCATGGCAGCTGCTGCGCCTAATTTGACGCCAGTGACGCTTGAGCTTGGCGGTAAGTCGCCGGTCATCGTGCTAAATGGTGCTAATCTTGAGTCAGCGGTTAACCGCGTGATGATGGGCAAAACTCTCAATGCGGGTCAAACCTGTATCGCACCTGATTATGTGCTAGTACAGCGTAAAGATCATGAGGAGTTTATCCGCTTAGCCAAAGAGTGGATGGATAAGCACTATCCTAATATTGCCGACAATCCAGACTATTCACGCATCATTAATAATCAACAGTTCAAACGCGTGAAGGGCTATCTCGATCAGCTGCCCGGTGAGGATGTGCATCTACTAACCGATGCCGAGCCTAATATCGACACGCGCTTGATGCCGCCGATTATCGTCAGCGAGCCTAACGATGATAGTGAAGTGATGCAAAATGAGATCTTTGCCCCTGTGTTGCCGCTAGTGCACTATGACACGCTAGAAGACGCTATCGATTATGTCAATGCGCGTCCGCGTCCTCTTGCATTGTATGTCTTTGGCGATGATCAAAATGAGATTGAGCAAGTGCGTTCACATACCGTATCAGGCGGCCTATGTATCAATGAAGTAATATTGCACGTCGTGCAGCATGATTTACCGTTTGGCGGTGTTGGTCATTCAGGTACGGGTGCTTATCATGGCCAAGCAGGATTTGAGCGCTTGAGCCATATGAAGCCTATTTTTGTACAAAATAAATTAAATGGTATGAATTTACTATTGCCGCCTTATGGTGGTTTCTTTAAAAGAGCAATGGGCTTAATGCTGAAATAGCTCTTTTTAAATGAATAGAATAATAAAATAGCGTTTATTTTGATAAGCGCTATTTTTTTGAAAAAATACTGTCAAAACCTGCCAAGGTTCTACATACTATTCATTACTCATATTTCATACCCATCTTTTATGGCGCTGCGATTACCGTCTCATAGCTACCAGCGAAAGGCTATACAAGCTAATATTTATAAAGACCAATAGTCATAAAAGCTCGCTTTGATCATAAGTAGTCATCGCTAAAACCATATATAGGATTTATTATGCGCCAATGGATTGCTTTTAGCTTACTCCTATTAAGCTCACTATTACTGCCTTTATCTGCCTCGGCTGCAGCTTCCACATCGTCTTGTGAGACCCCCATTAAGTTTGGCGCGCTTACTTGGGAGAGCGGGCAGTTCACTACAGGCGTCCTCAAGTACATTACTGAGAGCGGCTACGGCTGCGTCGTTGAAGAAGTACCCGGAGCGGGGCCAGCGCTTGAGAACGCGCTATTGCAAGATGACATACAAGTCATCGGCGAGCAGTGGATAGGACGCTCACCCATCTTAGAGCAAGCTATTGAAGACGATAAAGTGACGATCATTGGCGATACGCTAAAAGGCGGTGCGACGCAAGGCTGGTATGTGCCGCAATACGTAATGGATGATAATCCGGGTCTACGTCATTATCAAGACTTGCCAGAGTACGCTGAGCTATTCACTGATCCTGAAAGCCCTGATGAAGCCCGTTTTATGAACTGTCCTGCAGGCTGGACTTGTGAGATATTCAATGTGCGTCTACTCAAAAACACCGGCTTAGATCGTATCTTTAATGTCACTAGCCCTGGAACAGGAGCGGCGCTCGATGCTGAGATTTCCTCAGCATTTGAGCAGCGTAAGCCGTTATTGTTTTATTACTGGCAGCCGACAGGACTGATGGCGAAATACGACTTTGCACCGCTTGAGTTTCCTGAGCATGATAAGAAGTGCTGGGATGATTTATTATTAGCGAATGGTACTTCTGATTGTGTGACCGGCTTTCCCGTTTCGCCGTTAGCTATCGCAGTATCTACTCCGTTTGTCGATAGCAATCCAGAATTGACGCAAGCCTTCAAAAAAGTGCAGTTCACTCCCGACCAGCTCAATGGCGCGATCTTGGAGATGAGCGAGAATAAGCGTAGCGGTGATGAGCAAGCTTTGCTGTTTTTGCAACAAAACCCTGATATTTGGCAGAACTGGCTCTCTACAGAAGCCGCCACTGCATTAGCAACTGATCTAGGAATAAGCTTGACAGGTGCTAGCGCTGGCGATACGAGCATTGACTCACCGCTCAATGACGCCGCCCAATCGGACAACTTATTAGGTCTGTCATCAAGCTTTCCAGAATGGTCGCTTGAGACCCCGCTCAATAAAGCGTTAGCATTGGTCGTTCGAGATTATGGAGAGGTGTTTCGTAGTATTAGTCGCGTGACCTTGACATATTTATTATTACCTATTGAGCGCTTGTTAACGGTGATTCCCCCTTGGCTGATTATCGCGTTAGTGACGGTATTAGCTTGGTTTGGGGTGCGCAAAATATGGTTCGCTATCGCTTGCGGAGTAGGGCTATTCTTGATTGGCGCGTTTGGACTGTGGGGCGCTTTGATCGATACCTTAGCTTTATTAATCGTCTCGGTACTAGTTACTGTCGTCATCGGTATTCCTATCGGTATTGCGATGTCGGGGAGCGCCTTATTACGCAAAATCGTTACCCCTATTCTCGATGTCATGCAGACCATGCCAAGCTTTGTCTATCTGATACCCGTGCTGATGCTATTTGGTATCGGTAAGGTGCCGGCGCTGTTCGCTACCATTATTTATGCGCTACCGCCTTTGATACGTTTGACGACTTTAGGAATCAAGCAGGTCAATCATGAAATGATCGAAGCGGGTCGCTCGTTTGGTAGTACGCACTGGCAGCTGCTGATATGGATTAAGCTACCGCAAGCGCTACCGAGTATTATGGCAGGGATCAATCAGGCAGTGATGATGTCGCTGGCGATGGTGGTACTAGCCTCGATGATTGGCGCGCCGGGACTTGGCGAAGATGTACTGCAATCTATTCAAACGCTCAATATTGGTCAAGGGCTACAAGCGGGAACCGCAATCGTCATTGTGGCGATTATTATTGACCGTATCAGCCAAGCTTTTGGTCAAGGTAAGCGTGCGCGGCAAAAGACTATCGAAGAAGGCAGGCGCCCAACGATCGGTTAAGCCGTATTTGTGATTCGTCCTTACTAATAACAACTAAATAGCAAGCACTGACATAAATAATAAATACTGAGAAAAATGATGGATCATATTAAATTAGAGAATATCAGTAAGATTTATAATGCAAGCCCAAAGCAAGCGCAGTCAGCCTTAGACTTATTGGCTGACGGCATGGATAGTACGCGTGTTAAAGCACAAACCGGCTATTCGGTCGGTCTATACGATGTCAATTTAGCAATCGAAGCTGGTGAGCTGCACTGTATTATGGGCTTATCAGGCTCTGGTAAATCTACGTTGATACGCCATCTTAATCGCTTAATTGATCCTACTACGGGCAAGATTTGGGTCAATACGCAACTAGATAACAGCGCCACTCACAAGCCAAGTGAGACTAGCCAAAAGTCTTCACTAACCCATAACGCCAACTCTGCGATCAATATCTTAGATCTGGATGATAAAGGCTTGCAGCAGTATCGTCAGCATACGGTCAGTATGGTGTTTCAGCATTTTGGTCTGATGCCGCATCTAACCGTGATACAGAATGTCGCTTACGGACTGCGCGTGCGTAAGATGAGTGTCAGCGAGCGTCATGAGATTGCTCGTCATTGGCTAAATGAAGTCGGTTTGCCTAATTTGGAGCATAGCTATCCTGATGAGCTATCAGGCGGTATGCAGCAGCGGGTAGGGCTGGCGCGCGCTTTAGCCACCGATAATCCAATACTGCTGATGGATGAAGCCTTCTCCGCACTCGATCCGCTCATTCGTAGTCAACTACAAGATCAGCTACTAGAGCTACAGGCTCGGCTCAATAAGACCATCGTCTTTATCACTCATGATATCGACGAAGCGGTCAAGGTCGGTCAGCGTATTAGCATCTTAAACGGCGGCCGCTTAGTACAAACAGGGACGCCAAACGAGCTGCGGGATAATCCTGCCGATGACTATGTCGCGCAGTTTATGAGCGCTAAGCATTAAGCCATGATAGATAATGATATTTCGCGCTTAAAAACCTGCCTATAATTAGGTATTGCATGGCGTTCTTTTGAACGAAATATCATTACTTATTAACAGAATCTTAATATCCAGACAGTACTGTTAACATTAGCTCATTGTTTTAGCCCTATAATGCTCATATTATATAGCCAAAATAGGATGCATAAAGCAGAGTCGATTCGCTTCAGAAATAACGTAGTACGTTTAAATTCATAATACTATCAATCTAGAGAAAAAGGTCAGCCAAAACTTTTTTCTCTCCAATATCTACTCTATAAAGTTCATAAAACCTTTTCCAAGTTGGCTCTCATTTTTCACGAATCCATAATGACCTTTTTATATCAAAAGTGTTATGCAAAAGGTTTTGTCAAAAATAAATACCGCGCTTAAAGAAAAAACGATCAACGCTATAAATACAACGAATTGGGATAAGTAACATGATGAAAAACAATAAGCCTCAGCCACTTTGGTTCAAGCGTATCAGTGCGGCAAGCTTAACGACGGTATTAAGCGCTGGATTATTACTAGCCTGCGGTCAAGTCAGTAACGCTGAAAGTGGCGCGAATAACACGCCAAAAAGTCAAAATAAAGGGGTGAGCCGCTCACGTGATATGCTGCCATCTGATATGCTAAAACAAATACAAGCCTTGCCGCAATTGACCCAAGGCCTAGGTAGCGATGGCTCCTCAGTTATTGATCCAAACAAACCGACCTTGATAAAGTTTTGGGCAAGCTGGTGCCCGTTATGTTTAGGAACGCTCGAGGAGACCCAAGAGTGGCGCACAGATCCTAAGTTTGCTGATCTAAATGTCATCACCGTAGCCAGTCCGGGACATCTCAATGAAAAAACAGAGAGAGAGTTTGCAAGCTGGTACGCTGGTATTCAAGCCGACTATCCTAAATTGCCCGTATTAGTAGATACTGCTGGTGAGCTGATTAGCACCCTTGGCGTCCAAGTCTATCCAAGCTGGGCAATACTCGATAAAAAAGGCAATCTGGTACATTTGGTCAAAGGCAATATTTCAGCCGAGCAAGCCTATGCGCTAGCGGATAATGCGGATAATGACTTTGCAGAACTAAAGAGCGGCCAAACCAAACCAGTGCAAGCGCGGGCCTTAGATGATAACTCTAAGATAGAGACGATTAAGCAAAAAGATGGCGTTTATTATAATGATAAGGGCTTGCCCATTAATACGCGCAGCATCTACTTAGCGGGTGGCTGTTTCTGGGGCGTAGAAGCCTATATGGAGCGTGTTGACGGCGTTGTCGATGCGGTGTCCGGCTATGCCAATGGCGATACTGCCAATCCAAGCTATGAGCAAGTGATACGCGGCTCAGGGCATGCCGAAACGGTAAAAGTCACTTATGATGCCGATAAGACCGACTTAGAGACGATTTTAAAATACTACTTACGCGTGATTGATCCGACTAGCCTTAATAAGCAAGGTAATGATCGCGGCGTGCAGTATCGCTCAGGAATTTATTATACCGATAAAGAAGACAAAGCTGTTATTGACGCGGCGCTGACACGGGTGCAGAGTCAATATAAGCAGCCCATAGTCGTTGAAAATAAAGCGCTAGATAACTTCTATTTAGCTGAGATGTATCATCAAGATTACCTAGCCAAAAACCCTAACGGCTATTGTCATGTTGATTTGAGCTTAGCTGATGATAAGCCAGAAGAGACTGGCGGTAACGGCAATAAACCGACTAAACTTGCACCCGTCAGCACCGTTGCTGAGACTTTAGACCCAAAACGCTATTCTGACTTCGATAAAGGCGCGTTGAAGAATACCTTAACTAAAGCGCAATACAATATTACTCAAGAGGCGGGCACTGAGCGCGCGTTCAGTCATGAATATGATGACTTATTTGCGCCAGGCATCTATGTCGATGTGGTGAGCGGCGAGCCGTTATTTTTATCGACCGATAAATATCAGTCGGGCTGTGGTTGGCCGAGTTTTACTAAGCCTATCGACAAGCAAGTGATCACTGAGCGTGATGATTTATCTTATAACATGGTACGTACTGAGATTCGCTCGCGGGTAGCCGACTCACATTTGGGTCATGTCTTCCCCGATGGGCCAAAAGATCGCGGCGGTTTGCGCTATTGCATTAATGGCGGAGCGTTACAATTTATCCCCGTCAGTGTCATGCCGCAATCAGGGTATGCACCGTTAGTGAAATTGGTTAAATCGTAACCGTCTTGAGGTTATTAAGCGGCAGATAAGCAAATGCTAGATAATGGCGTTATACTTAAGCCCTATTTTGTTTGTTTTTATTTATCGCTGTTCGTCACAAAATCTCTTTATTACAGAAAATTCATACGCTAAGGTTACCGCATGGCTGTTACTTTTACCCCAATTATTACCTCACTGCTAGATAATGATCTCTACAAGTTCACTATGCTACAAGCAATGCTGCATCAGTTTCCGCAGACGCATGGGGTGTATCGTTTTCGCTGCCGCAATAACAATGATGCCGCTTATCCGCTAGCCAATATAAAAGAGTCACTAGAGCAGCAATTAGATAGCCTATGTCAGCTGCGGTTTTTACCTGATGAATTAGAGTACTTGCGAACGCTACGCTTTATGCGCTCAGATTTTGTCGATTATTTGGAGCTATTTCAGCTCAAGCGGCGCTTTATCACTGTGAGTACTGATAGCAAAGGACGCTTGTTTATCGATATTGAAGGGCCAATGATCCAAGCGATGTTCTTTGAGGTGTTTGTACTGGCTATCGTTAATGAGCTATATTTCAATGCGTTATCCAATCCGCAAGTCATCGCAGAGGGGCAGCGCCGCTTAGATGCTAAAGTGGCTTTACTGCATCAGTATGCCGAGCAGCAGGACAACAATGAGCTTGATGTACCGCGCTTTATCGTTGCTGATTTTGGCACGCGTCGGCGCTTTAGTAAACGCTGGCAAGCACATGTGGTCAAGACTTTGCATCAGGCCGAACCCAAAATTATCAGTGGTACCTCTAATGTGCTCTTGGCTAAGACACTAAAGATGACGCCAATAGGCACGATGGCGCATGAGTTTATGCAAGCGTTTCAGGCTTTAGATGTGCGTCTGCGTGACTCACAAAAGGCGGCACTAGAAGCTTGGGTGCATGAATATCGTGGCGATTTGGGTATAGCTTTGACCGATGTGGTAGGCATGGATGCGTTCTTACGCGATTTTGATTTGTACTTTGCTAAGCTATTTGATGGCTTACGACACGATAGCGGTGACCCTTATCTTTGGGGGGATAAAGCTATCGCCCATTATAAAAAGCTAAAAATCGATCCAAAAACCAAGATTATCACTTTCAGCGATGGCTTAAACTTAGAAAAAGCGTGGGAGCTGCATCAGTACTTTAAGGATCGCATTAGAACCAGCTTTGGTATTGGTACTAATCTCACTAATGACATGGGTCTGACGCAATTAAACATTGTACTCAAACTGGTGGAGTGTAATGGTCAGCCAGTAGCAAAAATATCGGATAGCCCTGGCAAAACCATGATCAATAATGACACTTATCTGGCGTATTTGCGGCAAGTGTTTGAGGTTGATGAGCCAGAGTAGGGTAGCTTTGTATTAGTGGCGTATGCTGGATTTTTAACCCAGCAAGTTCTTATTTGAGGTTGTGATGTCGAAGAGGAGTAGATGAGTCTAACTATTGCTCTTCATTCTCCTCAATTACCTCTTCAGCGAAGGCGGCATCTAGCGCTTGCTGTACGGCGTTGATGCGAGTTTCACAGACACGGTAGGCCGCGATAGACTCTTCAACTGTGGTCATGAGATTGTCGATATCTGGCTCATCCTGCTGCTGTAGTTCTGCGGCATTGGTTTTTAGAATATCGTAGGCCGCCTTGAAAGTTTTTGGGGCGGCTTTTTTACGTCTGCGAGTCGAAGTGGCCATAGGGTTTCCTTTATTGATAAGGGATTAATATTAGTTTGAAGTTTTTTGAAGCTTAGATAGTAAATACTATTGAGTTTATTGTATAAAATGGTACGTAGAACGCACCCTACGCGGTAATATCTTTAATCCTAATAAGCGCTACTAACGTTTAAGATTTGCGCCGTCGCTTGCCCATCTTTTAGTATAATTTTGATGGTTTGGTCAGGATAGAGCTGGCTGCTGCTAGTCAATACTTGCTGACCTTTATCAGCCATTAGCATGCTATAGCCTTGTTTCAGCACTCGCGTAGGCCGATGCAGTAGGACAATATCGCGTAGATGTTCGCTGTCGCGCTGCGCTTGCGCTAGCTGCTGCTCGGCGCTATGTAGTATCGTTTTCTGATAATTTTGGGCTGCGATACTAGCTGCCATCAATTGCTGGTGCGCGCCTTGCTGTATTTGAGCTTGCCAGTCGCTAGTCACTCTAGCCGCTTGTTTGACTTGACGCTGCGCGCTTTGCTGAATACTTTGCCAAGCGTAATTGCTGTCTTTTTGCAGCGCGGTAAGTTGCCCGATAGTCTGTGATTGGAGTTGGCTCAGTTGTCTGATACTTTGCTGCTGAGCGACTTTGAGCTGACGCTGCGCCGCTTGCTTGATTTGTGTTTGATAAGTCAAAGCCTGCGCTACTAAGCGGGCTAAGTGAGCGATAATCGCGGCTATCACTTTGGATGGCGTATCAAAACTGCTATGTGCCACTTCATCTAAGATAACTTTGTCGCGCTCATGACCGATACCAACCCAAACCGGCACCGGCTGCTCAGCGACTAATGCCGCAAGCTCGTAGTCATTGAGATAAGCTAAGTCACCAACCGCGCCGCCACCGCGAATAATCACTAAGAGATCAGGTAGGCGCTGATAGTTGTCATAAAACTGCTGCTGAGCGCTAACGATCGCTTGACGTATCTCGCTTGGCGCATGATTGCCCTGAAAGGTAGCGTGATGATAATGAAATTGGCAAGCACCAGTTGTCGCTAGACGATTGGCATCCGCTTGAAAGTCACCTAATCCGGCGGCCTTTTCTGGCGCAATGACAATAACGTGCTCGATATCGAAAGGGGACTCTAGCTGCTGATTGAGGTGTATCAGGCCTTCACCGCTTAAGCGATCAACCATCTGCGCGTATTGCCGCGCCAAGTCTCCTAGCGTGTAGCTTGGATCAATGTCTTCAATCGTTAAGGAGAACCCATATTGAGGGTGAAAGTTCGCCGATACTTTAAGCAGGACAGTCAGATCACGGCTGAGCGCCATACCTGTAGCGCGTTCAAACTTAGCAAGTACGCGCGAGGCTTTAAAGCGCCAAAGGTTGCCTCGGCAGCTGGCAACCACTTTACCGTCATCGTCCTTTTCGGCCAGTTCAAAATAATAGTGGCCGCCTTTGCTCGAGAGGTTACGAATTTCAGCCTTCACCCAAACTCGGTGGGCGAAAGTTTGCTTGACGACCATTTCAACCGCGCTTAAATAATCGCTTAGACGCAGAACGGTATCTTCAAGGTTATTTTCTAGACTACTCTCGACCTCAGCTAATTCTGCTTCCAAAGTTGCTAAATCTTTGGCAGGCGCTAAAGTTTTGGCGTTGGACGTGTTAACAGAGCTCAGGTTAGGTTTGCGCATAGAATCAGACCGAGTAGGGAGAATAAAAAATGAACGACAAAAAGATAAGTTGCTACGACATTCAAGCCCTCTACTTTACCTTAAAACATAGCGCTAAGCTAAACCAAATTGATAAAATGGCTCAAGTTTAAATAGGCAGCTCATGTGTTTAAGGAAAGGACCACATGCTAAATAAGCTTTTAGCCTTACTGGCAGCGAAAGTTAATCGTATATTCATAATCATCATCGCGTGACAATTCAGGAGAGCCAGTACCCAGTATAGTTCCTATTACCGCACCAGCTTGCCCGACCATGCGGCCAGTACGCTCATTTAGAAGTCCATTATATCTAACGGTGTCTTTGACGACGATGACTTGCTTACTACGACAAGTTTTGTTGGCACTAGTAATGGCGTTTTGCTGAGCTTGTATTTTAGTTTCGCCAAGTCCAGTGGTCTCATAAGTTGAGTCAGCGCGCTGGATAACGGGAGATGAAGGCGTACTTTGACACGCGCTGAGTGCCAGTGCTGCTATCAAGGTTGCTGCAAAGCTTATAGGCTTTATGACGCTATAAGTATTGCTAGGTGTTATATTAAATATGGTCATAAGATATTTTCCTGTTAATGTTGTGAGACGAACAGCTTCAAAAGATTAAAAAAATTATCAGTATCTATAAACCCTATATATTTAACCTATTTGCAACCTTAGCGTCTAGAGTCTTACTGTATATACTTATTTGCTGTCAGTGCCAAGGTTGAATGTTTGATAGAGCCTAGGTTAGTCGGTATCAGGATTAAAACAGCAAATCACTTGAAATATAACTCATTTCTAGCATAATTGACCTCACTCTTTTAATCAGTCGTTATTCTTATGCCCTTAATTCCTGCTCCTGCTGGCGTGCTAGAAGTTGATGCGCTTTGGCAACAAGACAATCCTTGCGATCCTAACACCGATACTGTGGCACTATTATGTCATCCGAACCCGCTATTTGAGGGCACGATGAATAATAAAGTGGTCACTACGATGTACCGTTTTGCCCGTGACAGTGGCATGCACGTGGTACGTTTTAACTTTCGCGGGGTGGGGCAGTCGACAGGAGAACATGACTACGCTGAAGGTGAGGTTGTCGATGCCATGACCGTGTTACAATGGTTGGCAGGACAGACCGATGCCCGCAAACTATGGTTGGGGGGCTTCTCTTTTGGTGGGTATGTGATTGCTCGTACCGCCGAGCAAGTATTAGTGTCGCCGCACGTCTGGGGATTAAGCGACTTTGAGATTGAGAATGTCGCGCTCATCTCGCCTTCAATCGAAAAAAATGATAGCGAGCACATTGCTTTGCCGATTGAGAAAACGTTTGAAATTTATGGCGATGCGGACGAGGTCATCTCACCTGACAATATGCAAGATTTTGCTGAGCGTTTAGGGATTGAGGTCAGTGTAGTCGAAGGCGCGGGGCATTTTTTTCACGGGCGTTTAACGGAGTTAAAAAAGCTATTAGAGCAGCATAGTTTCGGTCCTGATAGCTAATTGAGCGCTTAAAAGCGCAGGTGCTATTTATGTAGGTGCTACATAGCAGGTATCATAGAATAGCTATAGAATAATAGCACTAGGGCACGTTATAGTATCCGTATAGCTAGAATAATAATGATTGCTTTATATAAGTTGCAATATAGTCGTAAACATTTAGCCGTGTTGGTCTAGAGAGTAGGGTTGGTATAGCAAGCACAACTGCTTCAGCACACCTTATTTTGACGAGTCTATCCTTATTGTCTCAGTGCAAAAGACATAAGTTAGTAAGAATAGACGGCCAAAACACTTTTTTCATTTTGTTAAATATGAGTCGTATTATGAGATTATCTCCATTACAGCGCTACGAGCAAGCCATCAGCTCTGAAGACTTTACCCGAGATGAACAACAATATATAGCCATGAGCTATCTTGATGATCTTTATCATCAGCTTAATAATACGGTCGAAGAAAAAAAAGGCATCTTTGGGTTTTTTAAGTCTAAACCTGCTGCGCCAAAAGGCCTGTATATGTGGGGCGGTGTCGGCCGCGGCAAGACCTGGATGATGGATATGTTTTATGATTCGCTAACCATAGAACGTAAGATGCGTCAGCATTTCCATCACTTTATGCAGCGAGTGCACAAAGAGCTTAACCAGCTCCAAGGGCAGCCTAATCCGTTAGAAAAAGTAGCCGATACTATCTATGACGAAGCCGTGATTATCTGCTTTGATGAGTTCTTTGTTTCTAACGTCTCAGACGCGATGATCTTAGGCGATTTGTTTACGATGCTGTTCAATCGCGGCGTGACTTTGGTTGCCACTTCAAACATTGAGCCTGCAGGACTGTATAAAGATGGTCTCCATCGTGATCGTTTTATGCCAGCTATCAAAGAAGTTGAGACGCATACTAAGGTGATGAATATCGATTCAGGTATTGATTATCGCTTGCGAGTGCTACAGCAGGCGGAGCTGTATAAATCACCTATGACACGTGAGAACCATAACTGGCTTGCCAACCGTTTTGCTAGCTTATCTAATAATCTCAAAATTAGTAGCGAGCCTATCACCGTCAATGGCCGCGAGATTAAGATTAATGCCCGCACCGAAGATATCTTATTTTGCGACTTTCGCCACTTATGTATGCAGCCGCGCTCCGCTGCTGATTTTATTGAGATTGCCAATCGTTTTAGCACTGTCTTAATCAATGCTGTACCGGCGTTAAACGACGATCTGCGTGATCCAACTCGCCGCTTTATCTACTTAGTTGATGAGTTTTATGATCGTAGGGTCAAACTCTTGGTACGTGCTGAGCAGTCTATTCTTGATCTCTATCAAGGAGAGAAATTAGCTTTTGAGATTGAGCGTACCCGTTCACGTTTGCTGGAGATGCAATCAGAGGATTATCTAAAAATGAAGCATCGACTCGATGATGTTGCATAAGTATCTTATAGCGTTAATTATCTGATAATTCAAATGATAACAGCGTAAAAATTCTTTATAAAATGATAACAATAATAATGATAACAGCTGACTACTATAAAAGGATGACAAATGAGTACGCCAATAGAGCACTTAATCACCGAGGAAGATGAACAGAGCGTAGCAACCAAGGAGACTCCAAATTTTGAAGATGGCAGTCTTGAGAGCGACAATGATGAAAGCAATGTGGCAGGCAAGCAGCCGCTAGATGAGACTGCACTTTCGGAGAGTATGACGCTCAGCGATGAGCAGTTAATTGAGTGGATTAAATCTAGGCGCACCATTGGCAATCTACAAGAGCCTGCGCCTACTCATGAACAAATCAGAGCAGCGATTGGCTGCGCGGCAACCGCGCCCGACCACAAAAAATTGCGGCCTTGGCGCTTTATTATAAGCGAAGGCGAGGCGCGTCAGCAGCTGGGGCAAGCGTTACTTGAGGCGGCAGAAGCGCAAGCGGCAAGAGTAGGCGAGACGCTATCGGATAAGACTCGAAAAAAGACTGCCAATCTGCCAATGCGAGCGCCAGTGATCATCACGGTCGTCACCAAGATGCAAGAGCACAAAAAAGTCCCGCCCTTTGAGCAGATGCTAAGTGCCGGGTCAGCGGTACAAAATCTACTATTAGCGTTAATGGCGCAAGGCTTCGGTACCGTATGGCGCACGGGTCTGCTATGTAATGAGCCTGCGGTAAAAGCTTATTTCGATGTCGCTGCTGATGACTATGTGGTCGCCTTTATTTATACTGGTACGAGTCCAAAATCAAAACCTCGCAGAAAACCTATGGATATAGAGCCACTGCTGCGTTTTGAGTCTTAAAGACTTGTTACGGTTAAGAGTAAGGATGGTTGGCCTAGATTTGCGTTAAAAAAGTTGCGCCAAAATATTTTCGATAAAAAGTATAAAGCGCTTGAAAGCTACTGGCTTCGTTCTTTAAGCACTGACAATATGGATATAAGTATATGACAAGCTCCTCAGATAAAGAAAAGCAAAATAAAAATGCGAATCACGCTGATAACACAGAGGTCGAAAATCATCAAACTAAAGAAGATGCAGTCCGTGAGAATAGTAATAATAACGGCAATAGTAATGAAAACAAACCTACTGGCCTGATCGCTAGTATCCTTGATCGGGCTACTAAATCAGGCTTTGGTCGCAAAAAATTAAACCCTAATAAAGTTGAGGCGGCGGTAGCCAAACAAATGGATCAAATACATAAAAACCCAGAAAAGATACGTCTGACAGTATTGGGCGGCGGTAGTTTCGGTACCGCAATGGCAAACCTAGCAGCGCGAAACGGCTGTGACACCACCCTTTGGGTACGTAATAAGCGCACCGTCAAGTCTATGGCAAAAACGCAGATGAATAAAAAGTATCTGCCAGGGTATAAGCTGGATAATCGCTTAAAGTACAGCTACGACTTAGAAACTGCGGTTAAAGATAGAGATATTATCTTTTTAGCAGTACCCAGCTCAGCCTTTCGCGAGACTCTCAAGAACATCAAACCGTTTATTAGTGGCCAATCGATTGTTTCGCTCACGAAGGGCATGGAAAAAGATACCTTTGCAATGATGAGCGATATCATTAAAGATGAGTTGCCGGAAGTGAACTTCGGGGTGATGTCAGGGCCAAATTTGGCGGTTGAAATCATGAAAAATATGCCGTCAGCGACGGTCATCGCCAGTGAGTCAGAGCCGCTACGCCATGCCGTACAAGCGGCGCTACATAGCGCTTTTTTCCGAGTTTTCGCTAGTGATGATATTCGCGGTGTTGAGCTTGGCGGCGCACTTAAGAATATCTATGCTATCGCTATGGGCATGGCTGCCGCTTATGATGTCGGTGAAAATACCAAAGCCATGCTGTTGACACGCTCGTTAGCTGAGATGAGTCGCTTTGGCGTAGAAGAAGGCGCAAATCCGCTTACTTTCTTAGGTCTATCAGGCGTAGGCGATCTTTATGCCACTTGTAACTCAGAGCTGAGCCGAAACTTTCGAATTGGTAACATGCTAGGCCGCGGTATGACTATCGATGCGGCGGTTAAAAAGCTAGGGCAAACCGCTGAAGGTGTCAATACTATTCAGCAAGTACACGAAAAAGCCAGTAAGCAGGGTATCTATATGCCCATCACGCATGCTCTACACGCGGTCATCTACGAAGACAAAGCGGCGTTAGGAGTCGCGCTACATTTGATGGAAGCAGGCTTTCGCAGTGATGTAGAGTTTGTCATGCCGCATGACCATAGTAATGCGTCGCTCACCGCGCAGATGAATGCTGCTAGTAGTACAGGTGACAGTAATGACGATAGTCGCGACAACAGCATTGACAACAATGATAGTAATAACGACAAGAATAAATAATTCTTATTAAAGGTAAAGCAAATAAAGATTAGCAAAGGGAGTGCTATGAAGATTATACTTATGCGTCATGGACAAGCTGAGGACTATCCGCATCCAGATGGTAATCGATCCGACAGTGCTCGGCAGTTGACCGAATACGGTCGTCAGCAAGCAGCGCAAACGGCTGCTTATATTATCGAGCATTATCGTCCTGATCATTTTGTGGTCAGTCCGTACGATAGGGCGCAGCAGACGCTAGCAGAGCTACAAGCGCGTGCCCCCGATGTGCCAGTCAGTGTACAAGATAATATTACGCCCTCAGATGATGCTCATGCAGCACTGATAGCGCTTGGACATATTGAAGCAAACTGTCTGGTAGTGGTATGTCATATGTCTATTATAGCCAATATTGCCAGCTTACTAACCGGCGCTAGCCCTGAGGCGTTCTCATTAGCTGAAGCGCGAGTGTTTGAGATGGAGTTTGTGATGTCAGGAATGGCTAAAGAGAGTGACCGTTTTGTGCCTATGCAACTTTAGGCAGCCTTAATCAGCGTTAATAAATCGTGCCTTCTCAAAAAACAGTCAACTTCAACCGCTAAACACTAAAGGACGTCTCTATTGTTACATGTTTGGTTAAGACAGCAGCATAGCCCACTCGCAGTTTGGCAAGCAGAGGCTAAGCAGTGGCAGCTAGTAAACGACTGGCAGCAGCTGCAAGAGCGTTATAACAGTTATAAAGGCAGTAATGACAAGCGGCTATGTCTGTATTTTCCTTCTAGTCATTTGCTACATGTGGATACAGAGCTAAGCGTTAATCAGCTTAAGCAGTTAGGTGATACTGGTAAGCAGTACTTATTTGAAGAGACTTCAATCACGCCAGTCGAGCAGTTGATGGTGCGTCAGCAGAGTTACGCCAGTTACCATCATCTCTATGCGCTCGCGAAAGAAGATAGTGACTCATGGCAACAAAGCGCGATACTGGCAGGGTTTAGTATTGGCGCACTGCTGCCTGATTTTTTGTTATTGCCGGTGCCCGAGGAGGGCGCAGGTCAGCAAGTAGTGCTGTATCAAGATAAGCACACTACTTTGCTACGTCAGTCGTTGCAGCAGGGCATGGCGGTCAGCTACTTACCATTGGTAGTTGAGCGTTTACCTCATCTCAGTGAGCTATGCCTAGTAAGCGCTGTCGATGAGTCTGTAGCGAGTATAGAGACGTCTCAGCTCGCCGCTCTGCAATTACTATTTACTCAGATTTCCGCTCAGCCTGAGCCCGTCGATATACCCGACCGTCACGCTTTAAACTTTTTTATAAAAACCTCAGACACTAAACTCTCCCCTTATTTGCGGGTGGCCGCTATGGTGGCGCTATCAGCACTGGTATTACAAATAGCTACTGATGGTTTGCAAGCTTATCGCTACAACCAAGCAAGTGTGGCAACCCAAAGCGCTATCGGTAAACAATTTCAGTCTTGGTTTCCAGAAGATCGCCTTAATCCACGTACGCTATTACAGACACAAATGGAAGCTAAATTGCGCAAAAATAGCCAAGCTCAATCTGCCCATATGGCGATTCTGGCGCGTATATCGCCTCTCATTAAACAGTCTTCACTAACTGCGCAAAGCCTAGTTATGCAGCCAAGCTCCCTGAGTTTTACGCTTATTGCGCCTAATCGCAATAGCCTCGATGAGTTTGCAAACACGCTAGTCACCCAAGGAGTCGCAGCCAGTTTGCAAAGCGTCAATGGCAATGAGCAAGGCGAGTTCAGTGGGCAAGTAACGGTAAATATAGGAGATAATAACTTCGAAACTGGCGAGTTATCATCTTCATAAGCCGGTTCGTCAGTGTTATACGATAGGTCATTTTGACTATTTACAACTTATTATCATTTAGGTAAAAATAAGGCTCAGTGATGAATAGACCGCAGCGTCGTAATAAACGTAATATCACAAACCTTTCAAATTCTTCAAATATGGCGACTAGCAGTCCTGTCTCTAGTAATACTTTTTCTGAGCGTTTAAGCCGCTACCAGTCGACATTATGGACACGCTGGCAAGCGCTTTCTCCGCGCGACCAGTTGGCTTTAGGGGTTTTATCGCTATTTTTATTACTGTTTATCGGCGGTTATGGTGGCTATAGCGTTAATCAAGCGGCGAAAGACAGTAAAGAACAGTACCAGCAGCAAGTTGCCGATTATTTTTGGTTGCGTGCGCAGGCAGGTAATATTGATAACAACGCACTTAATGCCAGTACTGATGGCCAAGTCGTTGCTCCTGCCACTGCGGTCAGTTCGCTGTTAAATAAGGCGGGTATTGCGAATGCTCAGGTTGCAGCGGTTGGCGATACGGTACAATTAAGCTTTGCCAACCCAAGCCAAGCGCTTGTCAGCAGCGCGCTTAGTGAGCTGAGCGAGCAAGGTTGGCAGATCACTCAGCTCAATATGCAGCAAGATATCAATACCGAGCAAATTCAAGTACAAGCAACGCTCGCTTTGTAACGGTTCAGCTAGCATTCAATCTTGAAAATCGTTTTTATAATCGCAATATCAGATAGATGGGCGCTACTGAGCATCTAAGCTTTATGATTGAAGCTATGACTCGTTCTTATGGTTGTGCGCTTTAATTTTTTGCCATCATTACTGTCAAGCGCGATAGGGATACTTATTATGACCTCACCTGTTAACCCTAATTCTGATAACTCATCATCTCAGCCGACCTTAGAGAAGTCAGGGTCACGCTTTGAAAATAGCATTAATGCTGAAGAGACTTATGACCTCACACGCTCCAGACAAAATACTACTCTTAGTGATAAACAGCAGCGCTCGTTAATCACTTATAACCATCTTACCTATCTGCTTTATGTGATTAGTTATCTGACGGCAGGGCTGCTGTGGATTGTTCCTATCGCTATGAACTATGCTAAGCGTCACGATGCTGATGGCACTTGGCTGGCCACGCATTTTGATTGGCAAATAAAGACTTTTTGGTATAGTATCATCTGGTTTGTTATCGGTCTTATGATAACGCTCGTGGCAGTTGGCGGCTTAGGTATCAGTGTGCTAGCCGAAAGCAATAATCTAGCTATCGGCTCAGGGTTATTTACCGGTTTAGGTATCTTAATTATCTTATTTACGATCATTTGGCATTTATATAGAATTGCTCGTGGCTGGATTGCTCTGAGCGATAAGCGGCCTGTTCCTTGATGGCTGTTGTACTTAACAAATAACGTTAGCTGATGCTCAGTCTATCTAACAATCAAGTTGTTACAAGTTGTTGATTGCTAAAATTTATAGGTAATATTCGGGGTTGTTTTGGCTAAGCCCAAAGCAAGCTGATATAATCGCAGCGCTCTACGGCGATCATTTTGCCTTTTCTATTCACTATTTAATTAGGGTTTGTTGTCACTATGTCCTACGCCTTACTTCGTCCGTTTTTGTTTAAGATGGATCCTGAGCGCGCTCATGATATGACGCTGTCTTTGTTGGACAAAGCACATAAAGCCCGTACTTTAGGGTTGGTTTACGGTCAACCGATGCAGCCCACCACTTGTATGGGTCTACAGTTTACCAATCCGGTAGGACTAGCTGCAGGCCTCGATAAAAACGGCGATTATATCGATGCTTTAGCTGAATTAGGTTTTGGCTTTATTGAAGTCGGCACCGTGACGCCGCGACCGCAAGTCGGCAATGACAAACCACGTTTGTTTCGACTCAGACAGGCTGATGCTATTATCAACCGTATGGGGTTTAACAACCAAGGGGTCGATTACCTCATAGATAATGTCAAACGCTGCAAATATAAAGGCAATATCGGTATCAATATCGGTAAAAACGCTAGCACGCCTGTTGAGCAAGCCGCTGATGATTATGTTTATTGCTTAGAGCGCGTTTATCCCCATGCCTCTTATATTACTGTCAATATCTCATCTCCGAATACTGCTAATCTGCGCGATTTACAAAGCGGTGAAGCTTTGACCCAGCTACTAGACACGATCAAAAATCGTCATAGTCAATTGGCTACTGAATACGGCTTTTATGTGCCTTTAGTGCTAAAAGTCGCTCCTGACTTGGAGCCGCCGCAAGTCGATTATATCTCGCAGCAGCTGATAGATTTTGATATTGATGGCTTGATTGCGACTAATACCACCTTGAGCCGAGTCGGGGTAGAGGACTTACGCGACGGCGATCAAGCGGGCGGTTTATCAGGCCGTCCGGTGAGCCATACGAGTACCCAAATTTTGCAGCAATTCTCCGATCAGTTAGAGGGAAAAGTTGCGTTGATTGGCGTTGGCGGTATCGATAGTGGCGACAAAGCAGTCAAAAAAATCAAAGCCGGCGCTGATTTAGTGCAACTTTATACTGGCCTTATCTATCGCGGACCAGGATTAGTACAATCTTGTATTCAAGCTATCGGCGGTTATTACGACGCTATTTATGATACTTCCTATGATACCACGCAAGAGTAATTAGTCCTGTCTTCAGCTATTTATAAAGAGGAGCTGATGCTAAAACCCTCTACACGTGGTAAAAATTTAGCCAATGTAATAAGCATTAACTGCAAGTTTTTACTTAGACTAGATGGGTTTTAGCGATCAGCAGTGCTCATTTGTGAATACTCAACAGACGCTAACCATTTATCTATGTATTTGATTGATATACTTAGCGATAGCTATTGATAAAAATACTTTTGTACCTTTCCCTAAACGAATGAGGCAGTAGAGATGAGTGGTCTAGATATTATCATTGCTATCGTGGTGCTTATTGGTCTATGGCGCGGCTTTCAGGTAGGTTTGATAAAAACGGCGGTGGGACTAATGGGCTGGTTTGTCGCTCTGATTGCCGCCACTCGGCTAGCAACGTCAATTGCCCCGCAGTTATCAAGCCTAGTCGCCAATCCAGTATTGCAGACGGCTTTAGCTTTTTTGATAATAGTGATCGTCATTTTAGCGGTTATGCATGTACTAGCGTTTATCTTCTCAAGCGCGCTTAAGACGTTAAATCTTAGCGTACTCGATAAGATGGCAGGCGGCGTATTGGGAGCCGCGAAGAACGTCTTGATGGTCTTAGTGGTACTCAGTATCAGTGCGCCTTTATTGGTACAGCTGCCGCAGTGGCAGACCTCAGTGCTCGCACCCGAGCTAATGCCGTATGCACCAATGGGTAAGGAGCTGGCTACCGACATGCTAGGCGTGGCTTGGGGACAGATTAACCAGTCTTAGCGAGCCCATATTAACTGACGGTTGAGTTCGTTTTTAATCTCATTAGCATAGCGGTTTTTTAGAATAAAACTAAAAAATTATCTCACAGACTGGCGTTATTACGGTAAGATTCACTCTTTAATTTTAGACGCATCAATATCATATAGCAGTTGCATTGTTTCTAAATGTTCAAGGTTCTAAACTTTCAAGTTTCCAAATTTCTAACCAATACTAATTTATTAGTATCAAACCACTAGTATGAATGAACGCTAAATCTTCTCATTACTAATCTTTGCTCTAAAATAGGACATAACTATGTGTGGAGTCGTTGGGGTTGCAGCTCATGAGCCCGTTAACCAAATTCTTTATGATGGCTTGACTATGCTTCAGCATCGCGGTCAGGATGCAGCAGGTATCGTCACTTTACAAGACGGGCGTCTGTATTTGCGTAAAGAGAACGGCATGGTGCGCGATGTGTTTATGAACCGCCATATGATCAAGCTGGTCGGTAAGTTTGGTATCGGCCACGTGCGCTATCCTACTGCTGGTACTTCTAGCAGTGCTGAGGCGCAACCATTCTATGTCAACTCGCCTTATGGTATTACTTTAGCGCATAATGGTAACTTGACCAATGCTGAAACCTTAGCCAAAGAGCTATATATTGAGGATCGTCGCCATCTCAATACCGACTCAGACTCTGAGGTTCTATTAAACGTGCTCGCGCATGAGATGCAAAACTTAGGCAAAACGAATCCTAGCGCTGATGATATTTTTGAGGCGGTAAAAGCGGTTTATCATCGCTGCGAAGGCGCGTATGGGGTAGTGGCTCTGATTACTGGTCACGGCTTATTAGCTTTTCGCGATCCTAATGGCATTCGTCCGCTGGTGTTCGGTGAGCGCTTGGCCGCTAATGGCGGTACAGAATATATGGTAGCCTCAGAGTCAGTAGCGCTAACGGGTTCAGGGTTTACTATCATTCGTGATGTGAAGCCAGGCGAGGCGATCTTTATCGATTTAGATCATAATCTGCACACCCATCAGTGCGTCGAGCAGCAAGAGTATACGCCTTGTATCTTCGAGTACGTCTATTTTGCGCGTCCCGATTCGATTATGGATAACATCTCAGTTTATAAGTCGCGTCTGCGTATGGGCGAGAAACTAGGCGATAAAATCCTTGCCGAGTGGGGCGATGATCATGATATCGATGTGGTCATTCCTATTCCCGATACGTCGCGCACCTCAGCGATGGAGCTGGCGCTGAAGATGAATATTAAGTACCGTGAAGGCTTTATGAAGAACCGTTATATCGGTCGCACCTTTATTATGCCAGGTCAACAGCAACGCAAAAAATCAGTACGCCAAAAGCTCAGTGCTGTGCCGTTAGAGTTTAAAGGTAAAAACGTGTTATTGGTTGATGATTCTATTGTTCGTGGAACCACTTGTCATGAGATCATTCAGATGGCACGAGATGCAGGTGCGCGTAAAGTATTCTTCGCTAGTGCGGCGCCACCGGTGAAATATCCCAATGTCTACGGTATCGATATGCCAGTGCGCAGCGAGCTGATCGCCTCAGGTCATAGCGTTGAAGAAGTGCGTAAGATCATCGGCGCGGATCGTCTAATATTCCAAGATTTGGATGACTTGATTGATGCGGTAAAAGATACTAAGCACAGTAAGGTGGAAGGCTTTGATTGTGCAGTATTCAATGGCTGTTATATCACTGGACAAATCAATGAAGCTTATCTTGATCATCTACAGGCTCAGCGTAATGATACCGCGAAGACGGGTAAGAAAGGTGTGCAAATTGTCGCTGATACGCCAGTCGATATGATGGGTATTGAAGAGATATAATCTTTAGATTGATAGCATTATTGATTGTCGTACTCAAAAAAAAGCGAGCTTCTCTATATAGGGAAGCTCGCTTTTTAATGTCGATATTTAATTGCTCGATGTCTGAATGTGCATTTCTAATGGCGCTTTTATTGAATAGCGTTTAAATTAAGAACTGACTAAACACCCAAAGCAAACCATTTAAAGCCGCTATACCAACTATCATACTCACTAACAGCTGCTTGCTAAAATGATAAATCAAAAATACCAGAGCTAATGCGCCAATCTGAGCTAACAATAGATGCACTTCAGGACTGGCTAAACTATGGCGCAGCGATAAGTCTTGATAAGCTAAGCTGGTCAAAATGAGCAGCACCATCACCGATAAGGGTAAGCTCTCATTAAGCCTGTGTAGCCAAGGCGTGTCTAGTATCTTTTTGGGTATTAAAGCGGGGATAGCTCGGGTGATAAAAGTCACGGCTGCCATAGCGAAAGTGGCTATGATTAGATATTGGCTAGTCATCAGAGCTCTCTCCTGTTACATGGTACTGCAACCAAAATCCACGCGCTAAAATAAGTAGCATACAAAAGCTAATAGCAACTAATAATAGCCAATCACTGGTGAATAAGGAAGCCAGTATAAGACCGATAACTGCGATAGCGATAGGAAATAGCCGTTTAACGTTCTGAAACTGCTCATAGGCTAATATTGCAAATAAGCAGACTAAGGCAAAATCTAGATGCGGCACTAAGTCGTTAAGGGCGCTACCTATCATCACCCCAATGAGTGACGCTAATACCCACCAGCTTTGATTAAATAGGCTGATAGGCAGTATTAACGCTTGGCGCTCCTCGACAGGCAGGCTTGTCATTACCGAGAAGGTCTCATCGGTCAGCGCGAATAAACAATAGGTCTTGGCAAGCTTTTGGGTAGGCATCGTTTGCAACAAAGGCATAGCATAAAAAACATGACGTAAGTTAATCGCGGCAATGTTGGTGGCGATACTACCCACAGGCAGACCAGCGCTTAGCATGGGCAAGCAAGCATACTGCGCTGCGCCTGCATAGAGAAATAAGCTAAGCATCAAAGTTGCCCAAATAGGAATGCCCGCCACTTGTGCGAGGACACCAAAGGCAATACCAGCAGGCAAATAGCCCATCGCTACCGCCAAGCTTTTTTTAAAGCCATCAGCCCACCGGTAGGAGGCTTGTGTTTGTTGTTTGGAGTAAGAAGTTGTCACGTTAAGCCCCGAGTTTTCAATGTTTTTATATATTAGATGCAGCTTGTATTTATAAGGTTTAGCACTTCTAGTAAATTTGCATTGGTGGCTACAGTTTTACTTTTAGCTCATTCTATTTTTCAGCTCATTCTATTTTTTAGTTGGGTTGCAGCTTTTCATAATTGCCGGTGCGATAAGCACGATATAAAAATCCACCGAGAATAACTAATCGTAATGCTAAAAGACACCAGACACTGAGCCAAATACCGGTCATATCATAGCGCTCATAAAGTAGCCAGCTGATAGGGAAGAAAACTACGGCTAAGAGTAGGGCTGCATTACGAATCACGCTACCGGCAGTTAATCCAAAAAATATACCATCAAGCCAATAAGCGCCTACGCCTATCAGCGGCAGTAGTATCGCATAGTTCTGATACTGACGAGTGAGCATGAGCACCGGTTCGATATTGGTCATCGTCTGCAGATAAGTGGGCATGGCCAGTAACCACAGCAGACTGAGCAAAAGTGCCAAAGCGTAGCTGACGATACCAGTGCGCTTAACAATGATAGCAAAGCGTCGCCAATCACGTCGTCCTGCAGCTTGTCCGGCGAGTGTTTCTGCAGACACGGCTACGCCATCTAAAGCAAAGGCTGAAATACTGAGGACTTGCAAAAGAATAGCGTTAGCGGCCAAAACTAAATCGCCACTTTGCGCTGACAGTCTAGTGACCCAAGCAAAGCTCAAAGTCAAAATAAGCGTACGGATAAAAATATCTTTATTTAAAGAAAATAGCCTAAGCATTTTCGAGCGCGTAAAATGCTCAGCGTCAGTAGTAAAAAGTGCCGACCATGACAGCTGTAAATGCTGGCGACTCAGCCAAAGTGCTAACAGCACTCCTGACCAAAAAGCGATGGTAGTCCCTAACGCGACACCGACTAACCCTAGACCCATAACATAGACAAAGAATAGCGTCAGTATAATGTTTAATAGTGCAATAAAGCCTTGCTGATAGAGCATATAACGCGTCTTACCTTGCCCTGCAAACCAGCCAATAAAAGCAAAGTTCATCAGCTCAGCGATGACTCCCCAAAAGCGCACATCTAAGTAGGTCTTGGCAGCGATCCCGCTCGCTGGGTTAGCCGATAGCGCATGCAAGCCATACTCGATCAGCCAAGGCTTTGCTAAGAGTAATAGCGCACCGATAATAAAAGCTAATACCAAAGCTCGCTGCAAAATAGACAATAAGGCTGAAGCCATTTGCTTTGAGCTTGAGCTATTAGACGAGTTACTATCACTGAGCTGACCCAAAGCTTGAGCCGATAAGCCAGAGGAGGCGTATTGCAAAAAGTTAAAACTGACTAATAATAACGATAATAACTGTATCGCAAGCCCCATACCGGCAAGATTGGCCGCCTCATTCATATTACCAACGACCGCAGTATCGATGAGGCTTTGTAACGGCATAGCCAAATTGGCCAACATGACAGGCACGGCGATAGAGATGATATGCCGATAGCGCGTATCGATAGGTTGGGGCGCTGCTGTTGTGGTCATGGCCATAAAATATCGCTGTTTTTAAACGCCTAAATTGCTCTGCGTTTCACAATAATACAAAAATAAAAGCACCCAACACTCATCAGTAATGAGTCAGGTGCTTTTTTAAAAACCGTTTTGCTGCTAACTATTGTTAATCATTAGCAGCTAAAAAAGAAATTAACTACAAAAGTTATTCAAACATTTTTGGGTCATTGAAGCTAACGATTTCTTCTTCAAATTCAGGTTTTACTTTTACCACAAAATCATCGCGTGATAGACCCATCGCTAACGGGATAGAGCTGGCAATATAAGTAGAAGAGTAAGTACCAGCAAGTAAACCGATAAATAACGCCACTGAGAACCAGTATAAGCCATCACCACCTAAGAACATCATAGCCAGCACAACTAGTAATACCGTTGAGATAGTCATGATCGTACGGCGCAAGGTCTCAGTTAACGACAAATCAATAGTTTGTCGCGGAGTAATACCGCGAACCCGGCGGAAATTCTCACGGATACGGTCATAGACGACGATCGTATCATTCAATGAGTAACCGATGAGCGCGAGTACCGCTGCTAGTACGGTTAGATCAAACGGAAAGCCAAACAGCGCAAAGACGCCAATAGTCACGATAGCATCATGAAATAACGATAATACTGCGCCTAATGATAGCTTAAACTGGAAGCGTAGCGCCACATAACCTAGCATACTCACAAGTGCTAATACCAATGCCATGACTGAGTTGAGATAGACCTCGTTACCTACTTGGCTACCGATAATGTTGACGTTGCTAATGCTAGCTGGGTTATTAGGTAAATCTAATGCAGTGTCTAAACTAGTATTGAGACCATCGATATTATCAGATTGCGGCGGTAGTCGTACTAGCAGCTCTTTGTTCGTACCTAAGTACTGAACGACAGCGTCATCGAAACCGTTATCGGCTAAGGCCTCAACCACAGCCACTTGCTCGACAGATTGCCCGTAGCTGACATCAGCTGATACTCCGCCGGTGAAATCAAGTCCTAAATTTAAGCCATTAACAGCAATAGCAATAATACTAGCGATAACCATAAAGATAGAGAGTAGGCCCATAGGCTTTTCTAACTTCATGAAAGGAATAATACGCTGGTTGCCGATGGCTTTTATGCCGCCTTCGGCCGCCGCCGCCGCGTCATCAGCGGCGTCACCATCGAAGTGACTCGGATCTACTGCATTGACAGGCCCTAGTGCTTGTGAGTCTGGAGCGTTGTCGCGTTTATTGCCTTTAGACGTTTTATTTAGGGTATTGGTTTGAGTGTTGCTACCTTTACCATCACGGCGCGGCTTATTGCGGCGGCGACGTTTATTGCCTTTTTGATTATTATCTGAGCCACTACCACCTGACTGATTGCCTGAGCTATTCGAGGTCGGCAGGTTGTCTTTATTGTTCGGATTATTCTGATCGATCGCCATAGTAGTCTCCTAACCGATGCTCAAACGTTTGATAGATTTGCGCTTACCGTAAGCGATTTGTACTAGCGCTCGCGTTACCAAAATAGCAGTGAACAGTGAGCTGACAATACCAATCGCTAAAGTAATAGCAAAGCCTTTGATCGGACCGGTACCGATAGCGAATAAGATAAAAGCCACCAATAGCGTGGTAATGTTGGCATCAAAAATACTACTAAAAGCCCGATCAAAGCCTGCGACGATAGCGGTTTTTGGCCGTACTCCGTTCGCAATCTCCTCGCGTATGCGCTCAAATATCAGCACGTTGGCATCGACCGCCATACCGATGGTTAAGACGATACCGGCGATACCAGGTAGAGTAAGAGACGAGCCTAATATCGACATGATTGAGATAATAATGATTACGTTAACAGCTAACGCAACATTAGCAATCACCCCAAACAAGCGATAGAAAACAATCATAAAGGCGAATACTAATAGATAGCCAACTTGCGTTGAGAACAGACCTTTATCGATATTTTCTTGACCGAGTGAGGGACCAATAGTACGCTCTTCTACAAAATACATCGGCGCAGCTAGAGCACCTGAGCGTAATAGTAACGCCAGTTCTGCAGCTTCAGCGCTACTATCTAAGCCGGTAATACGGAACGACGAGCCCAGCACCGCTTGAATGTTGGCGCGGTTGATGACTTTGGTCTCAGCATAAGGGGTACGAATCTCAGTCGTCTCCCCAGTCGCTGGATCTTCTTCATAAGTGATACGCTGCTTATTTTCAATAAACAATACTGCCATTTGCTCGCCAACTGAAGTGCGCGTAGCGTTTTGCATCAGTCTACCACCAGCGCTATCTAAGGTAATATTTACCTCAGGTGTACCGCTCTCATCGACGCCTGTCTGCGCATTAGTGACTTTGTCGCCGGTGACGATAGCTTGACGCTCTAGTAGGACTGGAGGACCATCTAAGGACTGGAAAGGAAAGGCTTCAGTGCCCGCAGGGGGGATACCGCCGGTATAGTTTTCGGCATCTTTAGCGACCATGCGAAACTCAAGGTTGGCAGTACGTCCAAGTACCCGTTTGGCTTCGGCAGTATCCTGTACGCCCGGCAGCTCCACTACGATACGGCTAGCGCCTTGCGACTGTACTAATGCCTCTGCCACCCCAAGCTCAGCAATCCGGTTACGCAAAGTCGTTAAGTTTTGATTGACCGCGTAACTGTTAATCTCATCGACCATTGCATCGTTATAAGACATGACTAGCGCAGGACCCTGGTCATCGATGGTTGACTGTAGCGCAAAATCGTTACCCATTGAGGCTTGTAGGATGTTTTGTGCACGTCCGCGAGTGTCAGTGTCGGAGAAGTGTAAAACGATGCTTTGGCCTTCAGTCTTGATACCCGTTACCGCCACTCGCTCAGCACGTAGATCTCGGCGCACATCACGACTAGCGCTGCTAAGACGCTGCTCTAGCGCCTTATCCATATCCACTTCTAGTACAAAGCGTACCCCGCCGCGAAGATCCAAACCGAGCTTCATAGGCTTAGCGCCAATATCGCGTAACCACTGCGGCGTTGTTTGCGCTAAGTTCAGCGCGACGACGTAATCATCGCCCAAGTTTTGGCGTAGGACTTCCTGAGCTTTTAGCTGCTCATCTGGAGTATCTAAGCGAACTAAGGCGCTGTTGCCCTCAAAACTACCGTCGTGAAAGTCGATATTGGCTTCGTTAAGCAGACGCTCAGACTCCGTTAAGACTCCCTCAGACAGCTGAGTACCTGCTGCAGCACTCGTAATCTGCACCGCAGGCTCATCAGGATAAAGGTTAGGAGCCGCGTAAAGACCTGCCACGATAAGCACGACAATGATAACTAGGTATTTCCATGCGGGATATTGCATAATGACTTCTTTATATTGATAAAAGACTGGCGATGCAGACCGTGAGTGAGTAGATAACAAGGTATCTAATAGCCAAAAATGACCGTAATTAATGAACGGTCATTACAATATAAGTGACTATAATAAAGGACTATAACCTCTAAATGACTATAATCTAGCTCATACTATCAAGCAGCACTGAGGTAAGACTTAAACGCTCTCAATAGTGCCTGCAGGAAGTACTGAGATCACAGATGCGCGCTGCACTTTTACATCGGTATTGTTGTTTAAGCTAACGACAGCATAATCGCCTTCGATTTGCTTGATGCGGCCCATCAAACCACCAGCGAAAATAACTTCGCTACCCACCGTGAGTGAGCTTACCATCGCGCGATGCTCTTTGGTACGCTTAGACTGCGGACGAATAACCAAAAAATAAAAGATGGCAAAAAAAGCGACTGGCAGTAGTAGCTGACCAAATAGTGACGCACCACCGGCGGCACCACCCGCTGCTTCAGCGGCATGGGCTGACTGGATAAAAAAGCTCATAATTTCTCTCAATAAGTGATGTACAATAATAAAATTAGACGCATAGTAACAAAAAATCTAAGACTTAGTAACTGTTAATCATAACACGAGCGTATTTTTCTTAGACTGATAATGGGCGTAGCGCTTTTGATAGCAAGTATCAGCGCAGATAAATGCTTCTAGATGCTAGTTCTAGTCGTCAATTGCGACTAAACATGGGCAGCGCAAAGTAGGTTAGCGTCCGTATCACTATAAACCTAATATAAATACAGTAAAATACTAAGTTACCTGACCTGACAAATATAGCTATAAGCGTCAGTATACCGATAAAAATGTTATTGAGACTGCTAAATTTAAGACTGAAACACCCGTAGCTCCATTGCACGAAGACAAAATATTGTGAAACCCGAGTATCAATGATAATATCAAATGCTTGTAAAAGTGTTGGCTTTATAGCGGCGCTTTATTTTTTCGCTTTACCTTTTATTAAATCTTAGGTTACCCAACTTGCTGCTTACCTCTTTGGTTACTTCTCGTTTATATCGCTTACGCGCTTGTCGTAAACAAGCTTCAGCGGAGCCTCCCCCTATAGAAAATTCAAGCTGTTATAAATGGATACTATCTGTTTGCACTGCTATGTTTAGTGGTTTACTGCTTTTGCTGCCGACTTCCGTACTAGCAGCGAGCTCAACTGCAGCGGTAGATGTCGCAGCACAAGCGACTACGAGCAGTGTGCTATTACTAGTGCTATTTGTACTATTAGCGATCGGTATCTCGTTTGTCTGCTCGCTTGCAGAGTCAGCGCTACTGACTATGACTCCTTCTTATATTGCTGATGTACAAGAGACGAACCCTAACAAAGCTTTGATGCTCAAACGTCTTAAGGTCGATAATATCGATCAGTCGCTTGCAGCTATCTTAACTTTGAATACGGTAGCGCATACGGTTGGTTCTATTGGCGCTGGGGCACAAGCGACGATTGTCTTTGGTAGTGCTTGGTTTGGCGTGTTTTCAGCGTTTATGACGTTAGCTATTTTATTCTTATCTGAGATTATACCCAAAACGCTTGGAACGGTTTATTGGCGTCAGCTCAGCGGTATGGTGGCCTATTTTGTTCGCGGTATTATTGTGATCTTATATCCGCTAATTTGGGTATCAGAGCGTCTCACTAAGCTGCTAGTCAGAAGCAAAGAGAGCGATGTCTTTAGTCGCCGTGAGTTTGCGGCACTTGCTAGTATAGGGGAGGAGGCCGGTCAGATTGACCCGCTAGAGTCGCGTATTATTCGTAATCTCTTAGCATTTGGCGCCATAAAAGTCGAAGATATTATGACTCCGCGTTCAGTGATGCTCGCCTTTGAACAAAACAAAACTGTCACTGAATTGCTAGCGGATCGCCCTAAACTGACTTTTTCACGGTTGCCTATTTATGATGGTGACTTGGATAATATTACCGGTTTTGTGCTAAAAACAGATATATTATTAGCAAAAGTTAATCACGCTACCCATAAGCCTTTAACTCAGTTTCAACGAGAAATAACGTTTGTCTTCTCCAAGATGAAATTGTTTGACTTACTTGAACTGATGCTAAAAAATCGAATTCATATTGCTATTACCGTCGGTGAGTACGGTGAGGTTAAAGGACTGGTAACTTTAGAAGATGTATTTGAGACCTTATTGGGCCTTGAGATTGTCGATGAGATCGACCGAGTCGAGGATATGCAAGCATTAGCTAGGCAGATGATGGATCGCCGAGTTGAGCGTTTAGGTATGAAGCTCAGCGACGACGAGCATGAGAATTACCCCGGAGTGGGTGAGAACCATAGTACTGACAAAAGTACTGACAAACCTAAGCTTTAGTTAATAATTGATAAGTCAGGAAACTGGGTAAAGTGATTCAAATAGGGCTAAAAGGCAAGATAAGATCGCGTTATTAGACATGCAATTATCACACAGGGTGTTACATGACTGTGAGAAATTAGTGATAGGCTAAAACTTTCAAGATAACCGCTGAGGACGAAAATGAGACGATTGGGGAGTAAGGGTTTACTGGCTTTGTTAATCAAAGGCGCTAGTATCACAGCATTAGCCACCGGTGTAAGCGTAGTCGCTATTAACGCGCAAGCCGCTACGATGAGCCAAAGTTTAGTACAAAACTATGCCAGCTCAATGAAGACCGCCGCTAATAATAAAAATATCAGCCAAGTGTCGCGTTTGGTGTCTGATGATGCGCTTATCTCTTTATCTAGAAAAGGTAAATCAACCAGCCTAGATAAAGATGCGTATCTAAAATTATTACAAAACAGTTGGAATCAGACCTCCAATTATCGTTACGATATTAATATCGATAATATTGTTATTACCGGAGACCAAGCCAAAGCTAACGTTAACACGACGGAGAGCTGGGTTAAGGATGGCAATAATGTCTCATTCGTGACTACCTCAAGAGTGACATTAACCTTGTCAACGGGTAATGCCGTACTATTAAGAGCGGTGTCACAAGTGATTATTAATTAATAAGTCGTAATCAATAAACTGTAATTGCTGAATGATAAGTAGTGAATGATGACTGATGAGTTGGTCTGAACTATTGAGTCATTTGCTAAAGCTCGCGATATGGTCGCTTATAAAATGCGAGTTTAGACTTATCAAAGTAAGCAAAAAGAGGCATGATAACCATACGCTTAACCGGCAATTAACTTTGCAATAGTTATGGTTTTTGTCTCATGTTGCATACTATACTATCTTCTAGAAGCTAACTTTGTTAAGAGCTATACTATGCTTTATTAAGAGCTTACTGTTATCTAGGTCTTGAGGATTTACCTTAAGTCAGCTATCCATTCTCATTTTTATCTATTCTTGTTGCTAGGAAGCCGCCATTATCATGTCTATTGTGCCGTCAAACTCCCGTTCGTTCATCGCATTGCCCTTGACTCTTGCCGTATCAGCTCTACTTATCAGTGCTTGTAGTAATACCTCAGCAGTAAAAAACACGGGCGTTAAAAACCAAACCCCTGTCGTTGTCAAACGGCCAACTGCGGCGTCGCAAACAACAGCTAGCGATGACTATTCAACGGCTTATTTGGATGCAGAAAGCTTAGATGAATTGGCAGATCTATTAGAAGCCAGTGACATGACTATGGTTGAAGGCAATAAACTTGCCATTCAGCAGTACGGTGATTTATGGAATCGCCTGCGCGCCGGTTATCGGATGAATGCTGGACGCCCTATCTATAATCAACGCATTGAGGGTCAAAAGGGTTGGTTTACGAGTAGACAAGACTATCTTAACCGTTTGACCGCGCGCGCCAGTCGCTATTTATATCATACCGTGCGCGAGGCGGAGCGCCGCAACATTCCTACCGAGTTGGCATTATTACCAGTTATCGAGAGCTCGTATGATCCTAGTGGTACTAGTAGTGCGGCCGCCGCAGGCCTGTGGCAGTTCATCCCAAGTACTGGTCGCATCTATGGTCTTAATCAGAGCAGTACTTACGACGGTCGCCGCGATGTTATTGAATCGACGCGGGCCGCTTATGACTTTTTGACGGCACTACACAATCAGTTCGGCAGTTGGGAGCTGGCCTTGGCGGCTTATAACGCAGGTCCTGGACGCGTTCAAAAAGCTATTGATGCCAATGCTGCGCGAGGATTGCCAACAGATTATTGGTCACTAAGATTACCTACTGAGACGATGAATTATGTGCCACGCTTTTTAGCAGTCGCTGAAATTGTCGCGAATCCGTCACAGTTTGGGGTTTATCTGCCTGCCATCGCCAACCGTCAGCATTTTCGCAGTGTCCCTGCCAACTATGGCGTCAGTTTGGCTGAAGTCTCTCAGATCACTGGTGTCAGCTACGATGAGCTTGAAAGATTAAATACCGCACTTACTTCTGGCCGTATTGATGGTTCAGGCCCACAGCGAGTCATTATCCCTAATGATGTCGCGGTCAATATAGACGCAAAACTAAGCGCACTACGAGGTAATGGCAGTAGTAACGTCATTGCCTCTAGCACCTCAGCTACGCCAAGCACATCAGGATCGACTACTTATAATAGCAAGCCTTATAGCAGCGGATCGCTACCTTCAACGGGAGGCGGACTGGCTGAATATGCTGCTAGCGCTAGCGTACCGCAGCAAACGACCAGTTATATCTCGCCGGCTGCTACGCCATCGAGTAGCTCGGTGTATAGCAGTAATAACAATAGTAGAACTGAGCCACCAATCACTAGTAGCGAAACCCAAAAAATCAACGCTGAGCTAAAAAGCAGTAACAGCTTACCGACGACTTCTGCGCAGATAACCAGCAACAACACTATTGTGCAAGAGCCGCCGCTTAGCCAAGAAGAGCGCGACTTTATTGCCAAACAGATTCAATTACAAACTCCAGATCAGCGTGAGGTGGTCAGCTCGGTTGATGGTAATATCAAATTATCAGCCGTACAGACTCAGCAATCTGTATTAGAAGCTAGCGGTAAAGAAAAAAGGCTTAGTTTTGCAACTAACGCTAACAGTAAAGCAAAGCCACAAGGCAAACGCAGCACTTATACCGTAAAACGTGGCGATACTTTATCTAATATTGCCAGCCGTGCTGGGATAAGCTGGCGTGAGATTGCCGAGTGGAATCAAATAGATCCTAAAGCTAACTTACTCTCTGGCAGTACTCTATACTTATATAATGCCAAACCTATCGAGCCTTTAAGCAGTGCTAATACACCAGCTCAGCCTGAGAGCTATGTGGTGCAAGGCGGCGATACGCTGATAGGTACGGCCAATCGCTTTGGCTTATCAGTCACTCAGTTAGCGACTTATAATAATCTAAGTAGCCGCGCTGATTTACTGCGAGGTCAAAAGCTTTGGTTAGTGCCAGGTAAAGTAACCGCGCCTGCTATTACTCCTGCTGCTCCTCCGCGTAATCGGGCAAAGTCGACTACCGCGACCAAGAGCTATAGAGTCCAATCAGGCGACGGTCTTATAGCACTTGCTAAGCAGTTTGGTATCTCAACCCAGGCTTTAGCTGATCTCAATGGTCTAAGCAGTACAGATTCGCTATATGTTGGCCAGACGCTAAAGATACCTGCAAATGCCGATACGACAGCGTCAAGTAACAACTCGGCTAGTCGTTCAAATAGCTCGGTCGCAACCACTAACTATAAAGTAAAATCTGGGGAGACGCTCATAGGTATCGCCAATAGTTTAGGTGTGAGCGCAGCGCAAGTGGCAGCTGTTAATAGTAGCTTTGATGAACGAGCTCGCCTGCAACGCGGTCAAACGATTAAAGTACCAGTATCAGCATCACAAGTGGATAATAAGCTCAATGATAAGCCCATTAGCTATAAGATTCGTTCGGGCGATACTCTCATTGGCGTAGCCAATCGCTATAAGATTGGCGTCAGTGATTTGGCCGCTGCTAATAATTTAAGCACCACCTCGAATCTAATATTAGGACGCAGCTTGACGATTCCAGCCGAAGGCGGTCGCTCTAATACTACGACGAGCACTGCTAGTAGCGCTTCATCGACTAGTAAAGCCAGTACCGGTAAAAGCCTCAGTAATACCGAGAACTATAAAGTACAATCAGGCGATGGCTTAATAGCTTTGGCCGCACGCTTCGGGGTACCAGTTGCAGACCTTGCTGCTACCAATAACCTAGCCACAAACGCGCAATTGCAGCGCGGTCAGACGCTTAAAGTGCCAAAAATGACGGTCAGCTATACAGTGAGTTCTGGCGATAGTTTGATTGGGCTAGCGCGTAAATATGGCGTTTCTACCAAAGAGCTGGCTGATATGAATAATATTGCCACTGATACGATGCTACAGCGCGGTCAGCGTCTAACCGTGCCTAATCGCTAGTTGTTCTTTAAGTCAGCTCACTGAGCTAATTGATGAGAATATAAAAAGCTGCTCTTATTATTAAGAGCAGCTTTTTATTGTTCAATGCTTTTTATAAGAAACCAGAAGTTAAGTATATTTTCTATTACACGCTATAAGTCTTGATAGTTTCAAGATAGCTTCTGATATTACTGACGTAATGCATGGCTTGACCGTAGCGGCTGTTGGAAGCTCTGTTATCTGATAAGTAGGCATATACGTTCGCCCAGCTTTTATCATCGATCCCTTGCTCACGTAGCTTACGCTGAATTCGTTTAACTGCATTAGGCCCCATATTGTAGCCGGCAAGCGCGAACCAAATCCGATCCGATTCTGGCACATCAGCAAAGTCAGCTTTTACTTGCTCTAAATAGCGAGCGCCGCCGCCGATGCTTTGATACGGATCGACACGATCAGAGACGCCCATAGCTTTTGCGGTGCTATTGGTCAGCATCATGATACCTCGTACCCCAGTGGGGGAGACAGCGTTAGCGTCTAGATGCGACTCTTGATAGCCCATCGCTACTAGCAGCTCCCAATCGTGATTGTAGTTCTGTGCTTGCTGCTCGAACTGAGTCTGATAATCAGGTAGTTTCTCTGTCAAGGTCTGCTGAAAGTGATTTTGACTATAAGCATCTTTGAGCAGTTTTTGATTATAAAAAGCCGCCAATTTCTGTGTGTTATTGATCTTGATATTATCACACAGGTAGCTACTAGCCGTTTGTGATAACAAATCACTAGCATCGTTGAACGTCCAGCTTACCTTTGGATTTAGACCGTTATTAGTCAAGCTAGTATCATAACCACAGCTTAGATTCACTGAAGCAAGATTAAGCTGATTGGTGAGCTGAGTACTAGCTGTAGTCAAAGCCATATCAGCCTCGCCGTTTTTTAATGCCGCAAGCGCCGTCTCTTCTGTCGCATAAGCTTTTAAATCGATAGTGACGCCAAGCTCGTCGGCATAGCTGCGCACCAGATCATAACCAAAACCGTGCTGAAAACCATCAGTAGCGAAGTAGGTGCTATCGCCAGGTACAGCAGCTATAGTCAAGGTTTTATCTAACATGACCTGATCATAAGCCGGTATCGGTACCTCCATAGTGGTAAGGCTTCTAGCGGGCAAAGATAATAACGCAATACTAGATATTTGAGCAATTTTTTTGGATTTGGCAAAACGAGTTACTTTAGCCGATGGAACGATCTTACTTTTGGTGCTAAGTGTGCGGCTGGCTGGACGTAATATATATGAAATACGACGTCTAGCACCTTGCGCGGATACTTTTACACGATAAGTAATACGCTGCATGGATGTCTCCTAATTGTAGCCATCCTGCTTACCCTTAGACTGACATTTATACTCAAAGTTCTCTGTTTTCACATAAATGTAGGTCTTCAACACTCTCAAACTCATCACTAAGACAATAGTTTGATAAGCAAAGTGTTGCTTGGTACCTTTATAAGATAGTCGACTAAACGAGCTTGTCGAAGCTGCTGGTTAGAGCAGTGCTATCAATAGCCTTTAACATCCATAAGCTTAAGGATGCACTAAACTCAATGAAGAGAGTAACTTGGTATAGTTTCTTCACTAGGCATCAAAATACTTATGCAGTAAGGCTATAAGATACTAAGGTAAGGCCATGAAAAAGTTATTGCGATAAAAGCAGAAGCGATAGACCGGATCAAAAGTAAATAAACCTTTAATCAGCATTCCCTTCTATGAATAACAAGCCGCTAACAATATTGCGCCTGCTACTCATAAGCCCTTATCCAGCGCCGATGTTAACTTTTTATAATGATAATCTATGGTAATTGACTATCTTCAAAAAACTAGCATCTCGCGCAACATTGAAATGAATACCTTTATTGCTATGAAAATCATCATAGCTAAAACCTAAAAAGGGACTCAATCAAGGTCATAACCGGAGGCTATATTAATGAAAAGTCTCATGACAGAACATTCTCTTACAATTATACTTTATGAGGAATATATAGCAATTATTCAAGTTACGTTAACAAAGCAGTAATAAAACTTAACAGTCACGCAGGGTTGACAATATCGACAAAAGTAACAGGCAAACCAAACTGCTCAGCAACTAATTCTCCTAGCGCTTGTATACCGCCGCGTTCGGTCGCATGATGACCACAAGCAAAGTAATCGACACCTAATTCGCGAGCACTGTGTGTGGTGCGCTCAGATATTTCTCCTGAAATATAAGCATCGCAATGCATCAGCGCTGCTTGCTCGATCATATCTTGCGCGCCCCCGGTACATATAGCGATACGCTCAATTTGCTTAGGCGTTGATTTTGCTGTGAGGGTAGCGTTTGTACTATTCTTTTCTGTGTTATGGGCAAGTGACTGATCAGTATTGCTGTAAGCGAGTGAAAAGTCACTTGCAATGTGCAAAGGTTTACGCTGTAGAGTTTGGGTAATCGTCTCAATCAAATCTGCTGCACTTTGCGGCTTACCAGTAGCAATATTACCAACGGGATGCGTCTCATGAGGGTAGAGAGCACCAGTTATGGTCAGTCCTAAACTTTCAGCAAGTTTGGCGTTATTGCCTATTAGTGGGTGCGCGTCAAGCGGTAGATGATAAGCAATTAAGGAGATACCATGCTGCATGAGTTTACGGATACGCTTACCTTTCATACCCGTGATAGGCTCAGGTTCACCTTTCCAAAAATAGCCATGATGCACCATAATGGCATCAGCATTAGCCTTGATCGCAGCATCTATTAGCGCCTCACAAGCGGTTACGCCAGTGATAATACGCTGGATAGGACGTCCGCCATCGACTTGTAGACCATTAGGGCAATAGTCTTTAAACGCATTAGTGTCTAGATAATCATCACAGAATTTGGCCAAGGCCTGTGCGCTTATGGATCGCGCTTCGTTATTGCTGCTGTTACTAGCACTAGCAGTTGGGTTATTAGAATCTAAGATATGTGTTTGGTTCATGATCTCTCCTGATTGCTTTCATGATTTGATGGCTTTAATTCTTTATATAAGTAGTAAAAATTAAATAAGTAGGGCAAAGGTTTTGCGTTTCAGCTGAAATGAAGTGTTTAAACGGGGGTTAGTTTAGCATATTGCTATTAAGGCAATTAATTGAGCTTATTTGAAGCGGGTATAAAATTACCTTTGAGGATAATAACTGAAAGGCTACACGATGCCTCACTACTGTATAATAAGCACAGTTATAATTGGTGAGCGCAGCTATTTCATATAGCCCTTGCCTTTAAAAAAGCTTATCGCAGCCTTATCTAAACTATAATATTTATCACCGTTTTATTCATTAGTATAAAATTTACAGAGGTTCTCTATGTCGTCTTCCCAAAAGCCTAACAGCCAGACATCGCTTTTAAAGTGGTTACCTTGGGCTTTATTATTAATAGTAATTGCAGCGTTTGTTTGGCTATTTATGAGCATGAAGACGCCCTCGAAGGCAACATGGGAGCCACCAAGGACGACACCTACTGAACAAGAAGCCTCAGCGCCAGTCGCTGATACGCCAGCGCCGATCTCTTCTTATCACAATGCCGTGGCGCGCGCTTCCCAGTCGGTGGTCAATATCTATACTACGCAGGCGATGGCAGAGCATCCCTACATTGACGATCCAGTATTGCGCCGATTCTTTGAAAACCATGGTGACCAGCAGCAAGGCCCAGGACCTACTAATTTAGGCTCAGGGGTTATTGTTTCCGAAGACGGTTATATCGTTACCAATGCGCACGTGGTCGAAAAAGCCGATGAGATTACCGTTGCTTTCAGTGATGGGCGCAAGAGCCGTGCCAAAGTCATCGGTACGGATCCAGATAGTGATTTGGCGGTGATTCGAGTCGATATGACTGGGCTGACGCCATTAGGGTTTCGTGAAGAGCCTATTCGCGTTGGCGATCTTGCGCTAGCAATTGGTAACCCCTTTGGCGTTGGTCAAACGGTGACGCAAGGCATCATCTCAGCTACTGGTCGTACAGGCCTTGGGGTCAATAAGTTTGAGGACTTTATTCAGACGGACGCCGCTATCAATCCAGGTAACTCAGGTGGTGCACTCGTTGATGCGCGCGGTGAGCTGGTCGGTATTAACACCGTCATCTTTTCGCGCTCAGGCGGCTCTATGGGTATTGGTTTTGCCATCCCAACCGCGCTCGTTGAGCAAGTAATGAACGCACTGATCAAAGACGGCCGCGTCAGCCGTGGCTGGCTTGGTATTGAAATTCAGTCGCAGCTGCGTGATCCAACTCAGCTTGAGACGTCAACTGGCGTCGAAGTGCTCAACGTCGTACCGCAAGGTCCTGCCGCGCTTAGTGGTCTAGAGACTGGTGATATTATTTTGACTATCGATGGGGTTGAGATGACCGATGCCAATACTTTAATTCAGTACGTAGCACGCAAGCCCCCTAATACGGTATTGAATACGCAAATTTTGCGCAATGGTAAAAATGCGAGCATTGATGTGACGCTAGCAGAACGGCCTACGCAAGAAGCGGTGCAGCGTCCTGTCATCATGGAAGGCGGCCCTGAAGATAACTATCACGGTGAGTCACAAGATCGACCGATGATGACTGAAGAAGAGCGCGACCGTATGCGCGAGGAGCTAATGAAGCTATTCGAAAACGAAGGCGCACCTCAATAATGATTCATATTGCTTAAGCGCTACTGTCCAAGTAGTCTTGAGTGATATGCAATACTCATCAATAAAAAAACGCGCTGTCTTTTAAAGATAGCGCGTTTTTTATGAGCGGTTTGTTTATTTATAAATCAATTTTTTACCATTTCATGATCGATATAGATAACGCCTTGTACGCGGCAGCAGCAGGCCAATATCTCATTGTCCTCAATCATCGCCAGTGGCGCAAAAGGATAGTCCACTACGTGAGAGCTTGCGATACGGCGTACGCGGCAGCTACCACAATAACCTTCTCGACATTGAAAATTGACCTCATGGCCGGTACGCAAAAGCCCATCCAATAGACTCTCGTCGTCATGTAAATAGAACTGCTGCTTACTGGTCATCACCCATGTCATAATTCACCTAACATTATTCATCTAGCATCATCAATAACGCGTCATTGCTCCATAGTGAAGCCTAAACTTGGCTACAAGTATAAAACCTAAATCAAAACTCTCTTATAACTGATAATCTTATAGCTCAAAATCATCAAAATCGCTATCGGATAAGTCTGAATTGATTTGACCGACCAGATATGAGCTGATCTCAGTCTCTTGCGGCGCCACCTGTACGTTATCAGATGACAGCCAAGTATTGATCCAAGGAATAGGATTGGACTTCGAATTTGGGAAGGCGGAGGGCAGGCCGACTGCTTCCATACGCAGGTTGGTAATGTACTCAATATACTGGCATAAAATATCTTTATTCAGGCCAATCATTGAGCCGTCTTTGAACAAATATCCCGCCCATTCCTTCTCTTGCTCAGCGGCCTTACGGAAGATCTCGATCCCTTGCTCATAACACTCAGCGGCAATCTCTACCATTTCAGGATCATCCTTACCATTGCGCATGAGGTTCAGCATATGCTGTGTACCGGTTAGATGTAGCGCCTCATCACGAGCAATCAGTTTAATAATCTTGGCATTACCTTCCATCAGCTTACGCTCAGCAAAGGCAAACGAGCAAGCAAACGACACATAAAAACGAATCGCCTCAAGCACGTTGACCGCCATGATGCATAGATAGAGCTGCTTCTTTAATGAGCGCAAATCAACACTGATCTCTTCGCCATTGACCTTATGCGTGCCGGCACCGTACAAGCTATACAGCTGCGAGTTACGATACAGCTCATCATAGTAGCCTGCGATGTCAGAGGCGCGCTCTAGAATATGCTCGTTTTGCATAATATCGTCGAAGACAAGGCCCGGATCATTAACGATATTACGAATGATATGCGTGTAGCTGCGCGAGTGAATGGTCTCGGAGAAAGACCAAGTCTCAATCCACGTTTCAAGCTCAGGTATCGACACCAGTGGCAGCAGCACGATGTTGGGGCTACGACCTTGAATGGAGTCGAGTAGGGTCTGATACTTGAGGTTACTGATAAAGATATGCTGCTCGTGCGAGGATAAATTACTAAAGTCGATACGGTCTTTTGAGACATCGACTTCCTCAGGACGCCAAAAAAACGACAGCTGCTTTTCAATCAGTTGCTCAAAGATCGGGTGCTTTTGTTGGTCATAGCGGGCGACATTGACCGGCTGACCAAAAAACATCGGCTCTGTAAGCGCATTATTCGGGGTTTGATTAAAGATTGAATAAGTCATGAAACTGCCTTTTTAAATATCTAGTTGATTGATATAAACGTTAAATACATTCTACAGGGTGTCTTACCAAATAACCTACAAGTTCTCCAAAGATATCTGCCCTTCGTTGACATAAGCTTTGAGCATCTCGCTGAGCTCACCATCATCCAAAGCTTCCAATTCATCGATAGCGCTTTTACGCTGCGGGCTTAATCCTTCGTCTTGAGGCTGTTTTGCCGCTGTTTTTTTAGTGACACGCTTTGCTGGTTTTTTCGCGGCTTTTGCGACCTCTTTTTTTGCGCTTTCTTGATTTAAGGCAACGCTTGGGTTCAATTGCTCGCGCACCGCTTCGATATCGACTTCTATTTGTACGATGTGCGAGCTACCATCATTAATATCTGAAAATACGTTAGGGATAAACAAACCACCGTCTTTGATGATTGCGGTATAGTGCACGTCTATGACCTCCGTCATTTTTATTCTTTATGTGTTGCGATTATAGCGGTAAAGTTAAAGGGTTTTTTTTGATTATGCTTGAGCTATGGTTGGCGTACTGCAAGGCTCTCATATACCTTATTGTTTTCTCTTTTGCCGACGGCCAGCACATAGACCACCACAACGTCATCTTTGACGCTATAGACCAAACGATAACCCACAGTACGCAATTTGATTTTATAGGTATCTGGATGCCCTGAGAGTTTTGACGCAGGCACACGTGGGTTTGATAATCGCTGCTGCAGCTTTTTTTTAAACTGCTGCTGAATACTGGGCGCTAGCTTTTTCCATTCTTTTAATGCCAAAGGATGAAACTCAAGACTATAAGTCATCCAATGTAACCTTTATCGGTGTCTGCCCGTCATTCATGCGAGCATTAGCGGTTTGGCTAAGTGCCATATCGTCCATGGCTTCCATCATACGCTCGTACATGTCTGTGGAAACTAAGTAAGCCACGGGTTTATTGTGATTTAAAATAGCCACAGATTCACCATCCGATTGTTTAATCAGTGCTGAAGGGTTGGTCTTGAGCTCTGAGATGCTAGCTGTCTGTGTCGCAAATATCGGTTGCATGATTCATTCTCCGCTAATATTGTGTCCTAAATATAGGGCTAATTTTAGCACGAAAATTAGGTCTTATTTGTTAATCTATATATTTTGTAGAACTTATAATCCTTAAAATTAGACAGAAGTTATAGAAATTCTTAAAGCTTGATGAAACATTTTGTGGATTTTTATATAACTAGTTCTGCTACATTCAAAGCTTGTTTTGTGAGACATGTCTCTAAAAGACCAATCAAAGCTATCTGGATACATATCTGAAACTCCAATAATACCTATCCTATAAAAGCAACTGATAAGTTCAGTGATAATATCTTCCCTGCTACCATTACGATCAATATATTCATAAATTACTAAAGCAACTGAATCATTGATATTTTCTTTTTTTAATAAAGGATAAATATTAATTAAGGCATCATCACTTACCATCGCCTTAAAACCATCAATTGATAAGACTTCATCGCAATTAGATATTAAATATGCTGTATATTTTAAAGACTCATAAATATCTTGCCATTCCTCATTAAGATTTTTGAGTCTATTCTTTGAGTATTCTTTTTCTGCTTTATGAATACTTCCCCACTCGATACGACTTTTATCAACTGCTTGTTCTAGACAGTAATTAATAAATTGAAGTATGTCTCTTGGACGCCAAAAAGTTCTAGTTATTAGGTACTGCCAAGGATCTCTATTTCTATTATTAACTGTGGAAGGAAATATATCTTCGAAAGTTATATCCATATTGTTCGAGTATTGATGTTTAAACAAAAAGTTTATACGTTTATCTACAATCTCCTTCAGTTCTTTATCAGTCCAATTTAATTTATATATATAAGAAGATAGCTTTTCTTCTTGAAACCCATGAGAGGAAACTTTATCTAGAGTTAGTTGGTATAAATCCAACCTTAATGACACAAGGATTTTAACGTTATTAATATTTCTAAAGTATTTAATTTCTTCAATCAAACTCTTTATTAAACTATACTTTACATCAATAGATACCCAGTTTTCGTCAAGCTTATCCATCAAAATATAGTATGGTTTTTTATTATCTGTAAAGATATGCTCGTTGAGCAAACTTATAACTTTTGACAACTCTGTTATTTGAAGATCGCTCACGATATTTCTAACTCTATTTTCAATCTGAGATTTCTGATCTTCCGTAATGTTTTTAGCGGCTTCAGCTGTTATTTTACTTTCGAAAAGAGAAGCATCAAAACCCGCTTTCACATCTTTAGTAAATTTCTTTACTATTTCCTCAATATTCTCTACTGATTCAATCCAGTATTTGTCAGACCATTGCTCCAAATAATGTAAAGCAGACTTTTCTTCCGTTCTTCTTATTAAGTTTCTTAATTCTTGAATGAGTTGTGAAAATTTATTCTTATCGTTTATTTTTGGATACTTTAGTTTTAAAAACTCTATAGTTAAAATATGTCTCCAAAGATATTTATAAAATAACTCTAAATTAATGTTTAACTCAGATAGGAATTTTATTATATTAGAGTTATCAATATATTTTAGAAAAATTTCTTCTAAGTTTATTATTTTCGATCGCTCGCTATCAACTTTTTCTTTTATCTTCAACAAAGAAGCGGTTTTTCCAGCTCCTGTTCTTCCTAAAATTAATGCTTCACTATCACTAGCATTAATCAATAAGCCCATCGATTTTTTATCGACGTAACATTCGGATAAAAACTTATGGTCGCTTTCAGCATCTAAGTGACCTATTTTCATATTAGGCTTTATTATTATAGTCAATCCACAATAAAAGAGATACAACCCATATCATGGAAGAGTTTAGGTAGATTATTCTCCATCCATCCTTG